>NZ_LZZU01000039.1:0-32355 GCF_014170355.1 Cupriavidus sp. UME77 | reverse complement strand
GTAGATGAACGAGATGGCAAGACAGGTTGGACCGCAAGAGCTGAACCCTGATCGGTCACTGGTGCTTCGAGCACGCTGAAGAGGAGAGGGCCGCTCTTGGCGAATTCCATCGGGGCCGCAGGCTTGGCCTGCACTAGGCCGGATATAAGTCTGCAACCAACCCTGATCAAGCATCGCGTAACGTTTACCTAGCAAACCGGGGCGCGTTCATATAAGTGACCGGCAGCCCCCGCAGGGGGATGTCGTATGGCCCTTGGGTGCAAAAACCAACACCGCAAAATAAAAGCGCAATCAAGCAACAAGAGCCCAATGTGCTGCCCTTGGGCCCAATGGCCAACGCCGCAGAAAAACCGACCAAAATCGCCAGCCAACCTCAGCCCGGCCCCCTCAAGCAAACGTAATCGCATCCCGCCGATCAACCCGATCCAAATGCGGCAAACTATTAAAACTAAGCAACCTCTGCATCCCGCGCCCAGAAATAATCTCGCAAAACGCCGTATTCCGAAACTGCAAATTCAACTCGATCGCAGTCTGCGCCGGCGCACCCAGCAAATCCGCGGTAGCCCGCCCGATCGCCCCGCCAGAACTGACAACCAACACCGCGTCCTCCCGCGAAGCTCCTTGCGTGGCATGCAACAAGCTATCGCGGATCCGCCCGCCAAACTCCGCCCATGATTCCGGCATGCCCACCAGCTGATCCAGCGTCCAGGCCTGATATGCCGCGCGGAATGTGCGCCAGTAGTCGTTGTAGTCAGCGTTCTGGTGCGCGCGATGATCCGCCCCACCGGTATGGCTGCGATACAGCGCTTCGCCATCGTATTCGTTAAGGCCGAGGTGGGTTTCGATGTTCGTCTGGACCGGCACATCGCTGGCCCCCATGCCGGCCAGGATCTCCAGCGCGGTGTCCTGCTGGCGCACTAGCGAGCCTGCAACTACCCGCTTGAACGTGACGCCGCGCTCGCGGAAGTACTCGCCCAGCCAGCGGGCCTGTTGTCGGCCGGTGTCGGAGAGGCAGTCGTAGTTGGCGGCGCCGAACGAGGCTTGACCGTGCCGTACCAGGAAGAGCGTTGCCATGCGTGATGTCGGCGCCGGTGGGCACCCGGGAAGCGGTAAAACGGGAATCGGCACGCGAACGCGGGGGCGCCGCGCGAGGTGCAGCCATTGTATGAGTGCCGGCCGCGGCGGCCAAGCTAAGCCGCGCCGGATTCATAGCGGTCATTGCCGCGCTGCATTATCCCGCTGCACTATCACGTTGCGCAGCGGCAGGGTCAGTCCAGCCTTAGTCCGGCCTCAGCCCGGCCTTAGTCCAGCGTGACGCCGGTGTCCGCGGTCAGCTTGAGCACGCCTGGCAGATAGGCCTTGTAGGCCGCCACGGCTTCTGCCGGCAGGTTGCCGATCGGCTCCGCGCCCATGTCCTCGATGCGCTGGCTGATCTCCGGCGTCTTGACCAGTGCGCTCACCTCGCGGCCCAGGCGCTCGACGATGTCGCTGGGCGTGCGTGCCGGGACCAGCAGCGTGATGGGGCCGGTCAGCTTGTACGGCTCGTCGGGATAGCCGGCTTCGGCAAAGGTCGGCACGTCGGGCAAGGCCTTGGCGCGCCGGGTGCCGGTGACGGCCAGCGCTCGCAGCTTGCCGCTGGCGAAGTGCTGCTTGAGCGAGGTCACCGAGCCAACCGTCATGTTGACCTGGCCGGCGAGCAGGTCGCTCACCATCGGGCCTTCGCCGCGATACGGCACGTGCAGGATATCGACGCCGTAGGTTTTATCCAGGTAGGCCTGGATGGTGTGCGGCTGCGTGCCCGGGCCCCAGGAGCCCATGCGCAGCTTGCCGGGTTCCTTCTTGGCATAAGCGATCAGTTCCGCCACGGTCTTCACCGGCAGCGTGGCGTTGACGGCTAGCACCGTGCGCGCCATGGCGATGTCGGACACCTGGCGCAGGTCCGTGCGCGGGTCGTAGGGCAGTTTCTTGTAGAGGGCGAGATTGGCGGTGATGGGACCGGGGATGGTCAGCAGCAGTGTGTAGCCATCGGGCGCCGACTTGGCCACATAGTCGGTGCCGATGATGCCGCCGGCGCCGCCTTTGTTCTCCACCACCACGGTTTGTCCCAGCCGTTTGCCCAGGCCCTCGGCCAGCGTGCGCGAGAGCGTGTCGGTGAGGCCGCCGGCCGGGTAGGGCACGATCAGGTGCAAGGGCTTGGCGGGATAGCTGGCTTGCGCCTGGGCTGCCAGCGGCAGCAGTGCCGCGCAGGCGCAGGCCAGCAGGACGGCCGCCTTCCCGCAGAACGGGCTGCGAATTGTCATGTCTTGTCTCCTCGGGGTTCTATAGGATCCGGCGCGCGCTCCGAGCAAAATGCGCGCGCCGATATCGGGTCAGGCTTTGAGACGGGAAAGAGCGCGCGGGACCGCGCGTTGTGGCGCTACGGCGTCAGGCCGGCAGCGCCAGGTAGCTGGCTACCAGCCGGGTCATCTCGCCGGGCAGCCGTTCGTCGTCGAGCGGCAGCGGGCCGGCGTCGTTGAGGATGGCATTGACCACGATGCTGAACACGGCTTGCATGGCAAAGCGCACGCGCATCTCCGCCTGCTCCGGCGGCACCGCCATGCGCGGCACCAGCAGCGCCACCATGCGTTCCACCACGTCTTGCCCGCTTTCGCGATGCGGCAGCCACTCTTCCGGGCGGACGGAGGCGTGCTTGAGCGATGCCTTGATCACGCCGCGGTTGGCATGGCAGCCGAGCACCACGTAGCGCATGATTTTTTCCAGCATCACATCGGTGGGCACGTCTTCCCAGCGTTCCACGCGCAGGTAGCGCGCCACGGAATCGCCGGTTTCCTGCATCACCAGCGCGCGCAGGGATTCGAAGAACGCCTGCTTGTCGCGGAAGCGGCCGTAGAAAGCCCCGACCGACACTTCGCAGGCTGAGGCGATCTGGGCAACCGACACCGCCGAAAAATCCCGCTGCGCGAGCAGCTCGCGGCCGGCGTCCAGCAGGGCCTGCTCGGTCTCGCGCGCACGGCGCTGGCGCGGTGGCTGCAGGATCGACGGGGTCGCTACGGTAGGGAATGCGGAAGTCCCCTTGGACGGCTTGGCGGGGGACGCAGCAGAGGACGAGAGGGCCATGTTAATTCCGTATGCGAATTCTGATTCGGTTTTGTGAACCATATGGTTACCACGGCGTTTCGTCAAGAAACGGTCTACATTTCCAATATGTGGAAATACATTCCGTTCTTTGACACAGAAAATGACGCCGCCCACACTGCGGTGCAAGGAGACAAGATGAACACGTCGGTCGAACAGTTCATAGCCGAGCGCAGGAAAGAGGACCCGTCCTTCGGTGGCTTGCTGGCCAAGGGCTTTGCCTTGCTGCGCTGCTTTATCGACGAGCCGCGTCCGCTTGGCAACGGCGAGCTCGCCGAGCGCCTGCAGATGCCACGCGCCACGGTGTCGCGCATCTGCCGCACGCTGTTCGAGCTGGGCTACCTGGATTGGGACCCCAAGCTCGACAAGTATTTCGTCGGCGCCCAGGTGCTGGCCCTGGGTTATCCCTACCTGGCCGGGCTGCCGGTGCGTCATGTGGCACGCCCGCTGATGCAGGCGCTGGCGGATCGTATCGAAGGCGCCGTATCGATGGGCGTGGCACATCGGCTGGACGTGACCTACCTGCAGAGCTGCACGCATCACGAGGGCACCGCGGCGCGCCCCGGTGTGGGCGCGGTGCGCTCGGTGCTGAGCACGGCGATGGGCCGTGCCTTCCTGTGCACGCTTTCCAAGAGCGAGTTCGAGCAACTGATGCAGGCCGCGCGCCACGAGCGCGCCGAGGAGTACGCCGCCTGCTACGACACCATTTGCCACAACGTGGCGCATTACCCCAAGCGCGGCTTTGCCATCAATGAAGGCGACGCCGGCAGCGGCGTGCATGGCGTGGGCGTGTACTCGCGCATCGTCTACCTGAACCGCCCGCTGCTGTTCAACTGCGCGATCGCCGGCTCGCAAATGCGGCGCGGCATGCTGGAAAAGAAGATCGCGCCGCTGCTCATGGAGATGACCCGCACCATCGAATCCATGACGGGCCTGCGGCAATAGCCCGGCCGGCAGAGCAAGGCACACGAAGCTGCACGAACGCATACGAAGCCACACACAGCGCCGGCACAGGCGCAAACAAGACTAGCCATTCAAGGCCATCCGGAGACAACGCCATGCCCAATCTAGATTTCCTGCTGAAACCGCGTTCGGTCGCGGTAATCGGCGCGTCCACGCAGCCCGAGAAGGTGGGCGGCATGCCGATTCGCCTGCTGCGCGAGCTCGGCTACGCCGGGCGTATATTTCCCGTGCATCCCACCGCCGGCGAGATCCAGGGCTTGCCTGCTTACGCGACGCTGGCTGCCATTGGCCAGCCCGTCGACCTGGCCATCGTGGCGGTGCCGGCGGTGGCGACGGAATCCGTGATGGCGCAACTGGCGCGAAGCGGCACGCGCGCCGCGATCTTCTTTACCTCGGGCTTTGCCGAAGTGGGCGATGAGGGCCTGGCCATGCAAGTGGCGCTGGCCGAGAGCGCGCGCCGCCACGGCGTGGCCCTGCTCGGTCCCAATTGCCTGGGCGTGATGAATTTGCGCGAGCGCATGTTTGCCACCTTCTCGCCGATCCCGCTGACTGGCGTGCCGCCTGCGGGCGACGTGGGGCTGGTCAGCCAGAGCGGCGCGTTTGGCGCCTATGCCTTTGCACTGGCGCGCGAGGCCGGGCTGGGCTTGAGCCATTGGGTGACCACTGGCAACGAGGCCGGCCTGCAGGTGGCCGATGTGATCGAGTGGATGGCGCAGGACAAAGATACCCGCGTGATCCTGGCGTATATGGAAGGCTGCCGCGATGGCGCGCGCTTGCGCCAGGCGCTGGCTGCCGCGCGTGCCGCCGGCAAGCCGGTGGTGATCACCAAGGTGGGCACCACCGAGGCAGGCGCGCGTTCGGCGCAGTCGCACACGGCCAGCCTGGCAGGAGAAGACGCGGTGTACCAGGCGGTGTTCGACGAGTACGGCGTGCATCGCGCCCATACGCTCGAGGACTTCTTCCGCCTCGGCTACACGCTGTCGCGCGGGCGCCGGCCGGCGCGCTGGGACAGCCCGAGCGGGTTGATGGCCGACGCGGTGGCGCCGGTAGCCATCGTCACCGTGTCCGGCGGCGTTGGCATCATGATGGCCGATCGCGCCGAAGAGCTTGGCATGCCCATGCCGCCCATGCCCGCGGCCGCCGCCAAGGCGCTGCGCATGAGCATCCCCTTTGCCAGCACTGCCAACCCGATCGATGTGACGGGGCAGGTGGTGGCCCAGCCCGCCGTGCTGCTCGACGCGATGGCCGGCGTGGCCACCTGCGGCGAGTACGGCAGCGTGGTGGCCTTCCTCGCCGGTGGCGCCAACGCGCCGCGCTTGTGGGAAGAACTACAGCGCACCATCGCCGCGCTGCATGAGGACAAGCGCGCCGCGCCGTTGCTGCTTTCCGGCGTGGTCGACGACGACAAGCGGGCGTGGCTGGAAGCGCATGGCTGCCTGGTGTTCCGCGAACCTGCCCACGCCATCGAGGCCGTGGCCGCGCTGGCCCGCGCGGCAGCATGGGAAGCCGCCGCGAGCACGCCAGTTGCCGAGGCCGCGGCGCCGGTCGCCGCGCTCCTGTGCGATGTGCCGGACGATGCCAGGGCGCTGTCCGAGTTCGACGCCATGCGGCTGCTGGCGGACGCCGGCGTGCCAGTGGCCGCGCACGGACTCGCGCGTGACGCCGATGAAGCCGTGGCGCTGGCGCAGCGCATCGGCTACCCGGTGGCGGTAAAGCTGTGCTCGGCACAGGTGCTGCACAAGAGCGACGTAGGCGGCGTGGCGCTCAACCTGACGGACGACGCCGCGGTGCGCAAGGCCTTTGCCGCGATGCAGGCGGCGCTGGCCCGGGCCGGCGCCAGCCTGCCTTTCGAGGGCGTGCTGGTGGCCCGCATGGTGCGCGGCTGGGGCGAGCTGATGGTGGGCGTGCGGCGCGATCCGGTGTTCGGGCTGGTGGTGCTGGCCGGCATCGGCGGCACCGCCGTGGAGATCTTCCGGCAAATGGCCTTCGGCCTGGCGCCGTTGTCGCCAGAGCGCGCCCGCGCCATGCTCGAGCGGAGCCGCGCGGCGGTACTGTTCGCCGGCCATCGCGGCAACCCGGTGCTGCCGCTGGCGCAGGCAGCCGACTTGCTGGTGCGCGTGTCGAAGGTGGCCGCGGCGCTGGGGCCACGGCTCGACACACTGGAGATCAACCCGTTCATCATCGGCGCCGATGGCGCGGTGGCGGCGGACGCCGTGATCACCTTGCTGCCGGCGGGCGGACCGGGGGCATGACCGCGATGGCGTAGCAAGGAAGCTTGACCCCACCGCGCCACCCGATACCGGCACAGACCGGACGCGCGGATGGGCAACAACAACTGGAGACAACCATCATGCATTTACAAGCTGCAAGGACCGCGCGCGCGCCGGCGGCGGGCGCTCTCGCCGTCGTGATGCTGACGGCGCTGGCCGCCACACCGGCGCACGCCGCACCACCGCAAGCCACGAAATATCCTGACAAGCCGATCCGCCTGGTGGTGCCCTTTCCGCCGGGCGGCGGCACCGACGTCATCGGGCGGCTGGTGGCCGCCAAGCTGTCGACCGCGCTGGGCGGCACCGTGCTGGTGGAAAACGTGGCGGGCGCCACCGGCACCATTGGCTCGGCCCAGGTGGCGCGCGCCGCGCCGGACGGCTACACGCTGTTGCTCGGCATCTCCGCCACGCATGCCATCGCGCCGGCGATCTTCCCCCGTCTGCCCTACGATCCCGTGCGCGATTTCGTGCCGGTGGGCCGGCTGGCCTACGGCGGCAACGTGCTGGTGGCAGGTCCGGCGTTCACGGGCAAGGACCTGCCGGCGCTGATCGCAGCCGCCAAGCGTCCAGGCGCTGACCTCACCTATGGTTCCTGGGGCCCCGGCTCCGGTGGCCACCTGGCCGGCGAGAGCCTCAACGTCAGCAGCGGCATCCATCTGCGCCACATTCCCTACAAGGGCGTGAGCCCGATGCTGACCGATGTGATGGGCGGCACGCTGCCGGTGGCCATGTCCGACCTGGCCGGCACCTTGCCGTTGATCCGCAGTGGCAAGGTCCGGGCGCTGGCGGTGACCGGCTCGGAGCGCTCGGTGGCGCTGCCCGATGTGCCCACCTTCGCCGAGTCCGGCGTGCCGTTGCGCATCGACAGCTGGTACGCGTTGTTCGCGCCGGCCCGCACGCCGGCCCCCATCCTCGATCGCCTTGAGCGCGCGGTCGACGCCATCATGGCCGAACCCGCCATGCAGGCGCAGGCCGCCACGCTGGGCATGCGCTTCACCCCGCAGCCGCGCGCCGTCTTTGCCGCCCAGATGCAGGACGACGTCCGCGCCTGGGCCGCCCTTGTCAAGTCGAGCGGCGCCGCCCTCGAATAACCCGCCAGGAGCCAACGCACATGAACATGAACCCTCCCGCCGCCACGCACGCCAGCCCCCAGCAGGCGCTGGTCGCCGGCGCAGCACTGCCACTGGTGATCTATGGCTATGCGCTCATCGAGACGCTGCGCACCTGCCGCCTGCAGACCTCGGTTTGCGCCGCCACCGGCTATGGCCGCGCGCCGATGAACACGTTGTCCGCCAGCGAGCGCCAGTGGACGCATGAGGACCGCGACATCGTCACCCCGGCCAACGACCTGCTGTACTTCTGCGGCTGGGTCAACCTGGCCGATGGCCCGGTGACGCTACGCATTCCGCCGCTGCCCGACGCGGGCCGCTACTACGTGATCGAGCTGCTCGACGTGCACACCAACAACTTCGAGAACCTGGGGCCACGCAATGTCGCTGCCGAAGGCGGCGAGATCGAGCTGGTCGGTCCGGGCCAGAAGGCCAGCGGCGCGCATGCGGTGTCATGCCCGAGCTCGCTGGTCTGGCTGCTCGGCCGCGTACTGGTGCAGGGGCCGGATGACCTGCCGGTGGCGCGTGCCTTTGAGCAGGGCTTCGCGCTGACCCGCACGCCAGGCGCGGCGCGTCCGCGCTGCGTGGACCAGTGGCAAGACAGCGGCCGGCCGGCGCTGGACTTCTTCCATAACCTCTTCAACGCGCTGCGCGAGTTCCCGCCGGCGGCCGAAGAACTGGGCATCCTGACGCTGTTGCGCAAGGCCGGCATCCGGCTGGAAGACGAGACCGATTTCGCGGCACTGCGCCCGGCCATCGTGGCCGGGCTGGAAAGCGCCTACGCGCAAGGCATGGCGGTGATCGAGGCCCATACCCGCAGCCAGGGCCGCAAGAGCTGGGGCTACAGCCTGAAGCTGGGCATGTACGGCGACGACTGGCTGCAGCGTGCCTGCACCGCGATGAAGGGCCTGGGCGCCCTGCGCGCGGACGAGGCGATCTACGCGATGGCCGATTTCGATGCCGACGGCGCGCCGCTCGATGGCCGTCGCCGCTACGAGCTGCGCTTCGCGCCCGGCATGCTGCCGCCCGCGCAAGCGTTCTGGTCGGTGTCGCTGTACGGCGAGGATCGTTACTTCAGCGCCAACGAGATCGGCCGCTACGCCGTGGGCGACCGTACGCCGGGCTTGCGCATGGAGGCCGATGGCAGCCTGGTGATTCCCATCTCGCACGCGCGAGCGCAGCAGCAGGAGAACTGGCTGCCCGCGCCTGCCGGCTCGTTCTACCTGATCCTGCGGCTCTACCATCCCGCGCCATCTTTCCTGCAAGGCCAGTACACCATCCCGGCCGTGCGCCGCATCGATTGAGTCAACCAAGTTATGGAAGCCACCATGCACCAGACCATATCCGGCGTGCCCGCCGCGCCCGCCCTCGACGCCATCCGTTACACGCTACCCCTTTACGAAATGGCGCGCATGCGCGCCGCCACCTGCCCGCGCCGCAACAGCGCCGGTGAGTTTGCCGCGCAGCAGCCCGATGCCCCGGTGCGCTGGATCAATCATTTCATTCACACGCGCCAGCTGCTTGGCCCGCAGCATCGCCAGGTGGTCACGCCCAATAACGACACGCTCTACAGCAACGCGTGGCTGGACCTGTCGCAAGGGCCGCTGCTGCTGGACGTGCCCGACAGCCTGGGCCGCTACTATGTGCTCGGCCTGCTCGATTTCTATACCAATCCCTTTGGCTATATCGGCACCCGCACCACGGGCAACGGGCGTGGCCGCTTCCTGCTGCATGGCCCGCACTGGCAGGGCGACGTGCCGGCGGGCGCCACCGCCATCGCTTGCCCCACGGATGCGGTGTGGCTGCTCGGCCGCGTGCTGGTGGATGGCGAAGCCGACCTCCCGGCCGTGCACGCGCTGCAGGACCAGTTCCGCCTGAGCACGCTGGCCGGGGCGGGCGCCGCGCGGGCCTTCGATGTGCGCATGCAGCCTGGCGAGCATCTGGGCGATCCGCGCCGCTATGCCGAGGTGGTCAACCAGGCGTTGAGCGAGAACCCGCCGCCGCCGGCTGAGGCAGCGCTGGTGGCAGGCTTTGCGCCTTTTGGCATTGGCGCGGATTGCGATGCGGCCGCGCTTGGCGACGATGCGCTTGCCCGCCTGGGCGACGCCATTCAGGCCGTGCTTGCCGAACTGGCGACGCCGCTGCCGTCCGACCTCGGCGGCGGCTGGACCCTGCCGGTGGAAATCCGCGAATCGTTCGGCACGCGTTTCGCCGAGCGCGCGCTGGTGGCGCGCAACTATATCGGCGCGCTCGGCGTGCAAGAGGCGATGTACGTGATGGCCGACCGCGACGGCGAAGGCGCGCCGCTCGATGGCCGCGTCGGCTACGAACTGGTCTTCCCGGCCGATGCGCTGCCGCAGGTGGGCGCGTTCTGGTCGCTCACCATGTATGACAAGGCCGACTGCATGCTGGTCGATAACGCGCTGGGGCGCTACTCGCTAGGCGACCGCTCGCCGAGCCTGCGCTACGCGCCGGACGGCAGCCTGCGGCTGCGCCTGTCGGCCACGCCGCCGGCCGACCCGGCGCACGAAGGCAACTGGCTGCCCGCGCCCGCAGGCCCGTTCTACGTGACGCTGCGGCTCTACGTGCCCCAGCCCGCGCATCTCGACAAGACCTTTGTCTATCCGCCGATCCGCCCGCTGGCGGGTGCTGCCGCTTCGGTCAAGGAGCTGTCATGACACTGAATTCGCACAAGCGCAGGCTGGTGCTGCGCGTGGCCGGCAACGCCGCGCTGCTGGCCGCGGGCTGCGGTGCGCTGGCGCCGGCGCAGGCCGAGGAATTTCCGTCGCATCCGGTGCGCCTGGTATCGCCCTACGGCCCGGGCGGCTCCAACGACATCTCGGCGCGCTTGCTCAGCGAGGGGCTCAGCCGCAAGTACAAGCAGCAGTTCGTGGTGGAGAACAAGCCCGGCGCCGGCACGCGCGTGGCCAACGAGCAGATCGCGCGCGCCACGCCGGACGGCTACACCCTGTTGTGGGCGGCGGCGCCGTTTGCTATTAACGCGGCGGCAGGGCTTTCCCAGCATTACGACATCCACAAGGACTTCGTGGCAGTAGGACCACGCGTGCTCGGGCCGATATTCCTGATCGTCAACGCCGATTCGCCGGTGCGCACGGTGGCGCATTTCGTGCGCATGGCGCGTGATAAGAAGGACGGCGTGACTTTCGCCTCGCCGGGCATCGGCTCGGGGCCGCACCTGACCGCCGAGCTCTTCGCCGCCCAGGCGAAATTCAAGGGCCTCAACGTGCATTACCGCGGCGACTCCACGGCCTACACCGAGTTGCTTGCGGGGCGGGTCGACGCTACCTTGACCGCCATCACCACCGCGCTGCCATTTATCAAGGCCGGCAAGCTGCGCGTGATCGCGGTGTCCGCCGAGCAGCGCACGCCGGTGTATCCGGACGCGCCCACGTTCGGCGAACAAGGCTATCCCGGCGTGGTGGGTTACGGCTGGTTCGGGCTGATGGCGCCGGCGGGCACGCCGCCGGCCATCGTGCAGCAGCTCAACCGGGACGCCAACGCGGTGCTGGCCGATGCGCAGACGCGCAGCAAGCTGATCGGACTCGGGCTGCAGCCGGAGGCGGGCGACAGTGCATCGTTCGCGCGCTTCGTCGATGCCGAGGTGGCCAAGTGGGGGCCGTTGATCAAGTCGGCGGGGATCAAGCTGGAATAGGGGGCACACGGGGGCACACGGCGGGGCACGGGTGGGAACACATGTAGCCATGTCCCCTATGTTGTATCCAGCATACGTTTACCGCCCTCGGCAATATGTGCTTCAAACTGCTCTGCGCCGAGGGTTTGCACGGCCAACCCGCGCGGCAGCTTGGCGCCCGGGGGCAGCGACGGCCCCGCGGGTTAGGCAACCGGCACTCCGCTGGCGCATGCGCCGCTGTTCAAGGACGGGCAATTGCCCTATCGTGACGACCTTCCCCGCCAACTCTGTGCGCGGCGATTTCACCGTCTTGTCCCGTCTTGCCGCGGATTGCCCAGGTTTGTCCATGTCCCGCTCTCTATCATGCATTGCGCGCCGCTTGCGCACGCTGGTGTCCGGTTGTCAGGTGCTGCCGATGCTGCTTGCATTGGCGGCGCTAGCCTTGGCGCCGCAGCCCGGCAGGGCCGCGGATCACCCTGCGCAGCCGGCCAGGCAATCCACCGCCGACGTTGCCACGGACGCTGCCACCGACGTTGCCGAGGAAGCCGTCCCCCCAGCCGTGCCGGGCAAGCGAGCGCGGGTGTGCCTGGTGCTGTCCGGGGGTGGTGCGCGCGGCTACGCGCATATCGGCGTGATCCGGGCGCTGGAGAAAATGCATGTGCCGATCGACTGCATCGCGGCCACCAGCATGGGCGCCGTGGTGGGCGGCCTGTACGCCAGCGGCTTGTCGGCGGGTGAGCTGGAGGCCAAGCTGTCGCACATCAACCTGAGCGATATCGCCTTCGACCGCAACGAGCGCGCCGAACTGCCGCAGGCGCAGCGCGAGGACGACCTCCAGTATCCGATCGGCATCTCGGCCGGCTACGGTGACGGCAAGATCAAGTTCCCCACCGGCCTGGTCCAAGGCAACCGCCTGCTGGCGCTGCTGCAGAACCTGACCCCGCATCTGCCGGCCGACGACGCCTTCGACAAGCTGCCGACGCCGTTTCGCACCATTGCCACCGACCTGGGCACCGGCGCCCCTGTCGTGCTGGACCACGGCTCGCTGCCGCGCGCCATTCGCGCCAGCGTGGCCGTGCCGGGATTGTTCGCGCCGATCAAGGTGAACGGGCGCGTGCTGGTCGATGGCGGGCTGGTCAGCAACCTGCCGGTGCAGCTCGCGCGCGACATGGGCGCCGACGTGATCATCGCGGTCAATATCGCCTCGCCGCTGGATGACCCCGAGAGCCTGGACTCGCCGGCGGCGGTGACGCAGCAGATGGTCACCATCCTGACCAACCAGAACGTGGCCGCGCAAAAGGCGCTGCTCAAGCCGGGCGACGTGCTGATCGAGCCCCAGCTGGGTGACTTGTCCTTCACCGATTTCTCGCGCGCCAACGACGGCATCCAGGGCGGCTGGAACGCGGTGCTGGCGGCCGAGCCCAAGCTCGCTTCGCTGACGCTGCCGGCGGACGCCTGGCAGAGCTACCTGGCGGCCCGCAAGAGCAGCCAGGCGGTGGCGGGCCCGGTGCGCATCGATGCCATCCAGATCCAGTCGCAAGGCCGCATTCCGGCCAGCTTCGTGCGCAAGTACCTGGGCGTAAACGAAGGCGACACCTACGACGCGGTCACGCTTAACCGCGAGATGGCGCAGCTCTCCACGTCGGGGGATTTCGAGAGCGTGGCGCAGGAACTGGTCACCGAAGACGGCCGCAATGTGCTGAAGGTCGAGGCGCAGCAGAAATCCTGGGGCCCGCAGTTCCTGCTGTTCGGCTTCGGCGTGTCCAACACCTTCAACGGCCAGGGCGGGTTCAACCTGCAACTGGGGCATCGCTATCCGTGGATCACGCCCGGCGGGCTGGAATGGCGCAATGACATCGTGCTGGGCAGCACCCAGGCCAAGTGGCACACCGAGCTGCGCCAGCCGGTGTTCGACCGGCTGGGCTTCTATGTCGCCCCGTACGCGGAATACGGGCGCAAGCGCGTCGACCTGTACGGCGACACCGCGCCCAACCGCAATACCGATCCGCTGACCGCCTACCAGATCGAGACCGCCGTCGCCGGCCTGGACCTGGGTGTGCCGCTGGGCCGCCTTGGCGAGTTCCGCGCGGGCGTGAACTACCAGCAGGTCAATTACTCGGCCGTCTATAACCTGCCGATCAGCACTGGCCGGCTGTTCCCGCACGCACGCGTACGCCAGCCGACCATGCGCGCCCAGCTCACCATCGACCAGCTCGATGACCCGCTGTTCCCGCGCACCGGCTACTACCTGCTGGCGACCAATGAGCTGGCCTTCGGCGGCACCGACAACCGCTTCAACGATGCCCATGCCAAAGCGCTCTGGGCCACCAGCTACGGCCGGCACACCCTGAACCTGGCGGCGGAGGCCGCAGCCACCTATGGCGATCACCGCAGCGACAACAGCGTCAGTGGTGGCCTGGGCTTCACGCTGGGCGGGTTCCAGCATCTTTCGGCCTACGCGCAGGACCAGTTCTCCGGCAACTACCTGCTGTATGGCCGCCTGACCTACCTGAACGACCTGCACGAGTTCATCCTGCCCGGGCTGCGCACCACCGTGGTGGGCGCCAGCCTGGAGGCGGGGGACGTCTGGCTGCGGCGCAAGAATTTCGGCAATGGCCCGTTCAAGACCAGCGCCAGCCTGTTTATCGGCGGCAATAGCGCGATCGGCCCGCTGTACTTCGGCTTTGCCGCGGCGCCGCAGGGGGTGTGGAACCTGTACCTGCAGCTAGGCCGCGTGTTCTAGCCCGCGGGCGCTGGCAGTGGCTCGGTGGCGCTCACCGCGTTGTCGGCGCTGTCGGCCGGCCGGAAGGTCACCGCGCAGATGCGCCCGTTGCGCATGCGCAGGGTTTGCGTGCCGTGGCTGTGCCGGGCCTCGCCGTTCATGACGGAGGAGGCCGAGACGTCGATCTGCGCGGTGGCGCCCTCGATGCGCGGCGGTGCGGTGATGGCGATGCGTACCGTCTTGCCGGCGATTGCCTCCAGCTTTGCAAACATGCCGATGACGGCGTCGCGGTCGTCATAGCTGCCCGCCAGCGGATGCTCGCCCTGGTGGCGCCAGCGCACGCCGGGCTCCAGCAGCGGGAACAATGCTTCGAACTGCCCGCTGGTGAGGGCTTGCAGGTATTCGTTCACCACGGCGGCGACGGCTTCCTCGGTCATCGGCACTTCCACCCTGGCCCGCGCCGGGCGGCGCGCCTGCGCCGGGTCGAAGCCAAGGAACTCGAGCACGTTGCTGACCACCTGCTCGCGGTCGTTGTCCACGCAGATCATGTGATAGCTGTTTTCCACCACCACCTTGCGCACGTCGGGGACCGTGGCTTCCAGGAAGTCGGCCGAACGCAGGCTGGTCAGCTCGTCCTCGCGCGCGTTCACCACCAGCGTGGGGCAGGCGATGCGGTGGGCGCCGTCGAGCACCCAGCCGCGCAGCCGGTCCACCTGCCGGATGCAGGCCAGCGGCACCCAGCGGTAGTGGAAATTGTCGCCGCGTTCGAATTTGGCCTTGACGATGGCGCGCACGAGGTCGTTCTTGATGCCGAACGGCTCGTCTTCCTCCACCCGCATGCGCGCTGGCAGCGTAGGGATGTGATAGACCAGGTGCCGCAGCGCGCGGTACCAGGGCGTGGACCAGCCGTCGATGTAGACCGGGGCCGCCAGCGCGATCAGCCGGCCCTTGGTGTGCTGGCGGCGCTCGGCCAGCGCCAGGGCCAGAAGCCCGCCCAGGCACATGCCCATGATGTGAAAGGTTTCGTACTGCCCGGCCAGCTCATCGTATGCCTGCGTGACGGTGTCGAGCCATTGCTCGGCCCGCACGGGCACCAGGTCCTCGGGCGTGCCTGCGTGTCCTGGCAGCGTCACCGCGTGGGTTTCCACCCCGGCGCGCCGCAGGGCCTTGTGCATCGGGCCTAGGTCGAACTGCGTGCCGCCCAAGCCGTGGATGAGCAGGGCACCCGTGCCGCTGCCCTTGAGAGCCGTCATGCTGCGTCCCGCTCCTCGATCACGGCCGCGCCTTGCAGGCGCCATGCGCCGGCAATGACCGCCACGGTCTCGTCGCCGTCCAGCAGCGGGCTGCTCATATCCAGCACCATGGTGCAGTCGCCCGCGGGCAGCATCAGGCGAAAGAGCAGGTCGGTGCGGGTTGCGCTACCCCCGTCGCCGTCGCCGTCGCTTTCGCGCAGCCAGCGGTCGCGCACCCGGGACCGGTCATCGGCATGCACGTGAGCCAGTACGTTGTCGAGATTGCCGAAGGTATCTTCTCGTACCCCCAGCGAGCGCTCCACGTCGCCGCTCCAGCGCAGCGTGCCACTGCGCGGGTCCAGGCAATAGACCAGCTGGCCGCTGGCCGCGAGTGCCAGCTTGACATCGTTCTGGCGCTGCGCCGACTGCAGGTGCAGTTGCTCGCGGCTGGTGCGCAGCGTGCTGATCAGCAGCGTCAGCAGGGCGGCCACGGCCAGGTATAGCTGGGCCTCCATCAGCGAGCGGCCATGGTGCGCCGCGCTTTCGGCGAACGGGCCATCGCCCTGGCCGGTATTGACCAGCACGAACAGCGCCAGGATCGCCACCGCGACGGAGCCGCCCCGGCCGCCCCACAGCAGCGTCACTACTGCCGCGAAGAACAGGGGGATATAGGTCAGCGCAAACACCACGCCGGCAGGCAGCGGGCCCAGGCTCTTGTTGTCGAAGATAAAGAAGGTGGTCAGCACGAGCGCGGCGAACGCGCCCAGGCCGAACAGGAAATCGCCGCCGCTCATGCCGCCTGAGCGCATGGCGCGAAAGCGCGACCAGCCCGCCAGCACCGGCGTGACGATCAGCACGCCCACCAGGTCGGCCGCGGCCCAGACGCGCGCGGTGCGCCAGAACGGCACGTCCTGCATGATCGTGAACCAGCCCGCGCCCACCGCCGCGCTGGCTGCGCTGCTGACCACCCCGGCGATCAGCAAGCCGCGCACGAAGGCCAGCCCTTCGAGCGAGAAGTGCGTGCGCCTGACCAGCGCCACGCCCACAGCCGCACAACCGATCTCGTCGAGCGAGAACAGCATCAGGCGCAGCGTGTCGCGCCCCTCCACCCAGCCCAGCAGCATCTGCGCGGCGAAGAACGCCAGCCCTACCGGCAGCCAGCGCGGCATCGGCGTCAGCATGAACGCGGCCACGGTCACGCCGGCCGGCAGCCAGATATAGCCAGTGGCGGAGAACGGGCCGTTGAGCTTGTGCGAGATGTAGCCGGAGCAGAAGTACAGTGCCGCCCACAAAAACAGGACGACGGCTCGGTTGGTTGGTTTCACGTTGGCTTTCCTTGGCTGATGCCCGGGCACGGATGCGAGGCCGGCGCGTAGCGGCCAGCCGTTATCTGAACGCGCCAGGCCGGCAAGCGGCTGACGCAATGGCGCGGCCGGGCAGGGGCATCATAAGCCTGCACAGGGATTTCTAGCATGGCGCCATGTAATAAAATCGTCACAATTAAGGGTGTTCGCGGGTGTCCGGCCACGAGCCCGGCCAGGACTCGCCCCGGCGCACGTCGGCAACGCAAGGCCGCAATATAAACGAGGAGAAAAGACCTGATGGCGAAGTACACATTAAATAACCGATTCCTGCCCGGCTTGCCGGTGCTGCTGGCCTGCGCCGTACTGCCGCTGGCACTGGGCGCGGCCCCCGCTGCCGCCGCCTGGCCGGAAAAGCCGATCCGCCTGGTGGTGGGCTTCCCGCCGGGTGGCCCGGTCGACACCCACGCCCGCATCCTCGCCGAGAAGCTGCAGCCGATCCTGGGGCAGTCAGTGGTGCTGGACTATAAGGCCGGCGCGGCCGGCAACATCGGCTCGGATTCCGTCGCCAAGGCTGCACCGGACGGCTACACGCTGCTGCTGGCCAATACCGGCCAGATGGCCATCAATGGCGCGCTTTATCCCAAGCTGCCGTACGTGATGCCGCGGGATTTTGCGCCGGTGGCGCGCACCGCGCTGATTCCGCTGGTCATGGTGGTCAATAACAACGTGCCGGCCCGCAACCTCAAGGAGTTCATCGGCTATGCGCGCGCCAATCCCGGCAAGCTGAATTTTGCCTCGGGCGGCAACGGCGGCATCTCCCACCTGATGCCTGAGATGTTCAAGCAGGCCAGCGGCACGTTTATCGTCCACATTCCCTACAAGGGCAGCGCCCCGGCGCTGACCGACGTGATGGGTGGCCAGGCGCAGATGATGGCCGACTCGATCCCGCTGTTCACGCAATACATCAAGGCCGGCAAGGTGCGCGCGCTGGCGGTGACGTCCAAGCATCGCTCGCCCGCCTTGCCTGACGTGCCGACCATGGAAGAGGCCGGGCTGAAGAACTTCGAGGTGGTCGGCTTCTACGGGATGCTGGCGCCCGCAGGCACGCCCAAGGAGGTGGTGGCCAAGCTGTCCGGCGCGCTGCAGACCGTGCTGGGCGAAGCCGATACCCGCGCCAAGCTGGAGCAGCAAGGCGCCGAGGCAGCCTGGCAGGGCCCGGAGGCCTTCGGCCAGACTATTGCCGCCGAGCAAAAGCGCTGGGGGCAGGTGATCAAGGCATCGGGCGCGAAGATCGACTAAGCCGTCCACGCCGGGGCGGGCTGCCGGCGTGACTTACCACCGCGCCCGCACTGTACCCAGCTTGCCGGCCGGGCGCTCCCAGTGCATTGGCACACCTTGCACCGTGGCGGGCGGCCTGATCCGGCGTGCCGGGCCCCATGCGGTGTCCTCGGCGACGGCTGCCAGGTCGGCGGCCGTTTCGGGGGCCAGCATTGGCGCCTCGCGTTGCGGGCCCGCGCCCGCCACCAAAAGATGCGCCGTGCGCGCCAGCGAGGCCCGCACCTCGCAGCCGGCGCCGGTCGCCAGGCGCTGCGCCAGCCCGCGGATGGCCGCTGTTGCCATCAGGTAGCCGGTGGCGTGGTCGATGGCCTGCACCGGCAGCGGCTTGGGATGGTCCAGGCCTGCGGCGCGCATGCCCGCATCGGCAATGCCGGTGCTCATCTGGATCAGGCTGTCGAAGCCGCGCCGGCCTTTCCAAGGCCCGCTCCAGCCATAGGCATCGAGCGACACATCCACCAGCGCGGGATTGATCTCGCGGCGCCGCCGCGCGTCCAGTCCAAGCCGCGCCAGGGCCTCGGGACGGTAGCCGTGCACCATCACGTCGGCCTGGCTCAGCAGCCGCTCCAGCACCTGCCGGTCCGCCGCGCTTTTCAGGTCGAGCCGGGCGCAGCGCTTGCCGAGCACCACTTCTGGCACGGTGCCTGGCTCTTCCCAGCCGGGTGGGTCGATACGGAGCACATCGGCGCCAAAGCCGGCCAGGAAGCGGGTGGCCACGGGGCCCGCCAGGATCCGGGTCAGGTCCAGCACGCGGATGCCGCGCAACGGGCGATCCGGGGCGATGGCCCAGGCTGGCCGAGGCCCTGCAGCGCACGTCGTCCAGTGCATCAGCGGTTCGCTGTTGACGGCGATCCCCTGCGGATGGACTGCCCATTCGGCCTCGGTGCGCATGGCCGCCGAGCAGCCGCCGTTCTCGACAATGGCGGCTTCCAGTGCGCTGGCTTCCCATCCGGATACTGCCTGGGCAACGGCGGCCTTGTCCGCTTGCGCCGCCACGCCAAGCACGGCGAGGGCAGCGTCGCGGTGATGCGGGGCGTTGGTATGAAGACGGATCCAGCCGTCCTTGGCCCGGTAGTCGCCGGCAACCGGATCCCATTGCGGTGGCAATTCCCAGCCTTGTGGCCGCAGTGATGTGCCGAACCATAGCGAGGCGATACGTTGATCTACCTGGACATGCGGCGCATGCCCGCAGGCCTGGCGGATCAACTCGGCAATGGCCAGGGTCGCTGCGCCGACTGCTGCGGTGGCCAGGGCGGTGACGGGGAAGACCGCGGGCAAGTGACCGGAGCCGGCCACGGCAATGTGCTCCAGCAACGCGGCGTCCCCGTGCACGCTGCGCCAGATCTCACCAAGGAAACGGGTGGCGGCTGTCGTGGGACTCGTGGCTGAAAGCATGGATTCTCCGGGGGCAGGCATGGCGCACTCTCTTTCGGGGCAGGAATAAGTGCTTTGCAGCATAGGCTCCTTGTTTTAATAGTCAATATTGATTAACTTAATCAACTTATTGATCGATTTCGTCGTCCGTGCCCCGCTACCTGACTTCCTCCGAAGCCGCCGCCCAGCTTGGCGTGTCCCGCCAGACGCTCTATGCCTATGTCAGCCGTGGCTTGCTGCACGCGCACGATGGCGAAACCCACCGCGAAAGCCGCTATCTCGCTGACGACGTTGCGCGCCTGGCCGGCCAGCGCACGCGCGGCCGCAAGCCTCGCGAGGTGGCCAAGGCCACGCTGAGCTGGGGTTTGCCGGTGCTGGAATCGGGGATCACCTTGATCGAGGACGGGCGGCTTTACTACCGAGGCATGGATGCCGTTGCATTGGCCGCGTCGGATACCGTGGAAGCGGTGGCCGCATTGCTGTGGCAGTGCCCCCAGGACGCGGCGTTTGGCGCAGCGCCGCTTGCGCCGGCGCACCTCGCGGCAATGCAGGCGGCCTTCTCCGGGCGCCGCAGCGAGGCGGCGCTGCTGCCGCTGTTTACCATCGCCAGCGAGGACGACCCCACGGCGCAGTGGCAAAGGTCACCGCAACGCCTTGCCGAGGGTTGCGGCGTGCTGGTGCGTCTGCTGGCGGCCTGCCTGCTGCACACGGCGCCCGCCAGCGCGCCGGTCCATCGACAATGCGCCAGCGCCTGGCAAGTGGACGAAGAAGGCGCGGACCTGATCCGCATGGCGCTGGTGCTCTGCGCGGACCATGAGCTGAACGCGTCGAGCTTCACGGCCCGCTGCGTGGCGTCCACCGGCGCCAGCCTGCGCGCATCCGTAGTCGCTGGGCTGGCCGCGCTGACCGGTGGGCTGCATGGCGGGACCACCGCCCGCGTGGAGGCTCTCTGGGACGAACTCGGCGAGGCCCCGCCCGCATCGAAGCTGCGCGAGCGGCTTGCCCGCGGCGAGAACCTGCCGGGGTTTGGCCATCATCTCTACCCCGCCGGCGACATCCGCGCCGCCGGCCTGCTGGCGCGGATACTCCCGCATCACCCCCAATGGCAAGCGATCATCGACGACGCCTTCGCGCTGCTGGGGCAGAGGCCATCGATCGATTTTGCGCTGGTGGCGCTGCGCCGGCATCTGCGGCTGCCGCCCGGCGCGGCCTTCGGCATGTTCGCGCTTGGCCGCTCCATCGGCTGGATCGCGCACGCGCTGGAGCAGCGTGCCGATGCCGAGCTGATCCGCCCGCGTGCCGCGTACGTCGGCCCGCGCCCCGGCTAGCCTGGATCAAGCCGCAGCTTCGGCGAACCGCAGGCCGATCAGCCCCACGAGCGCCAGGCTCAGGAAAAGAATCCGCGGCCGGTTCGCGCTCTCCTGCATCAACGACGTGGCGCCGCGGGTTATGCGGCGCGCTGCTGCAAGCGCAGTACCGCGTCGCGCGCGGCAGCGCCAAGCTCGGCAAGGTCCAGCCCCGGAATCGCATCATGCTCCACCACCACGCGCCCAGCCACCAGCAGCGCGCGCAGTGCAGGGCGCCCACCGCTGGCCACGGGGGCGATGGCCGGATCGTGCAGGCCAAAGCAGCGCGGGTCGTCGAGCCGGTAGATGGCGAGGTCGGCCGCCTTGCCCGGCTGCAGCGTGCCCACCGCATCCAGGCCAAGCACCGCCGCACCGCCCGCCGTGCCCCAGCGCACCACGTCTTCCACGCGCGCGGCGTCGGCGCCGCCTTCATGGTCACCACCCTCGGCGCGTGGGCGGGCGCCATGGCCGCGCCGCGCGCGCTGCAGCAGCCATGCCGCATGCGTCTCGGAGATCATGTCGGCCGCTTCGTTGGAGGCGGCGCCGTCCACGCCGATCGACACCGGCACGCCAGCGGCTTCCAGCGCCGGGATGTTCGCGATGCCGCTGCCCAGCCTGCCGTTGCTCTGCGGGCAGTGCGCGATACCCGTGCCGGTTGCGCCGAGCTGGCGGATTTCGTCCGCGCCCAGTTTCACCAGATGGGCGAACCAAACGTCGCTGCCCAGCCACTCGTGCTCGCCGCAGAAGGCCACCGGTGTCGTCTGGTACTTGTCGCGCGCGGCGTTCTGGTATTCCACCGTCTCCGACAAATGGCTGTGCAGCCGGATGCCAAGCCGGCGCGCGGTGCGCGCGCTGGTGCGCAATTCTTCGGGCGGCATGGAGTAGAGCGGCGTGGTGGGCGCCATCACCACGCGCCGCATTGCATCCGGCGCGGGCTGGTGGTAGCGCGCGGTGAGCCGTTCGCAATCGCCCAGGAACTGGTCGAGCGTTTCGGGGCGCAACGCCTGCGGCAGTTCGCTCTCCAGCTGGCGCGTGCGGGTGGCGCCGCCACGGCACAGCACAAAGCGCAGCCCCAGCGCCTCGGCTTCCTCGAACAGGATGGCCGAGCTGTCGTAGGGCATGCCGGGATAGTAGAGATAGTTGTGGTCCGCCACCGTGCCGCAGCCGCTGCGCACCAGTTCGATCAGGCCGATGCGGGCGGCAAGCCGGAAGGTGGTTTCGTCAAAGGCTGCGCGGAAGCGGTAAGGCGTCGCTCCAAGCCACGGCGTGAGCGTCAGGTTCAGCCCCGGCGGATCGCCCTTGAGCAGCGACTGGAACAGATGATGATGGGTGTTGACCCAGGCCGGGTAGACCACGCAGTCGGTAGCATCGATCACTTGTTCGCCGGGGCGCGGCGCCAGCTTGCCGATGGCCTCGATGGTGCCGCCGGCCACGCGCAGGTCCGGGCCGGCATGGCGCTCGCCTTCACCCTCGCCGTTGCCATGAAGGCCGGTCAGGATGGCGGTGGCATTGCGGATCAGGATGGTGTTGGTCGTCATGCCAGCTCGCTCTCGTGCCAATGGGACAGCGCCATGCGCGACACCACCACCATGGCGCCGAACAACGCGACGCCGGTCAGCGTGATCAGGAACAGCGCGGCAAACAGGCGCGGGATATTGAGGGCGAAGCCAGCCTGCAGGATCTGGTAAGCCAGCCCCGCGCCCGTGCCGCCGGTGCCCGCCACGAATTCCGCCACCACCGCGCCGATCAGCGCGAGGCCGCAAGAGATCCGCAGGCCGCCGAAGAAATACGGCAGCGCGCTGGGAATGCGCAGGCGGCGCAAGGTATCCCAGCGGCTCGCGCGGTTGATGCGGAACAGGTTGAGCAGGCCAGGGTTGACGCTGCGCAGGCCCAGCACCGTGTTGGAGATGATCGGGAACACGGCCACCATGGTGGCGCAGATCACTAGCGCCAGCGTAGGCTCCTTGACCCAGATGATGATCAGCGGCGCGATTGCCACCACTGGCGTGACCTGCAGCAGGATCGCGTAGGGAAACAGGCTGGCTTCGATCAGGCGGCTCTGCACGAAGATGAATGCCGCGGCGGTGCCGACTACCACGGCCAGCGCAAAGGCCAGCATCGTGATGCGCAACGTCACCCATAGCGAGCCGCACAGCAGGCTCCAGTCTTCCACCAGCGCATGGCCGATGGCGGTGGGGGTGGGCACCAGGTACACGGGGACGGCGAGCGCCGTGCATGTCGCCTGCCAGGCGAGCAACAGCAGCACGCCGACGGCAAGCGGGGCGGCCACGCGCTGTACGGCGGGGCGCGACAGTAGCGGGGGATTCATGGAGGCTCCTTGTTGTTTGTGGGACCGATGCGGCAGCCGGGCTCAGTGCTCGTTGGGGTCGGCGCCGGTGTTGGCCTGCGCCAGCAGCGCCGACAACTGCGCGCAGTACTGCATGAAGGCGGGCGAAACACGGAAGGCCTCATCGCGGACTTCGGGCCCCTCGATGGCCACGTCGGCGATCACACGGCCCGGCCGTGCCGCCATCACCACCACGCGGCTCGACAGGTAGACCGCCTCATAGATGCTGTGGGTGACGAAGACCACGGTGAGGCCGCGCTCGGCCCACAGCGCGCGCAGGTCGGCGTCGAGCTTGTTGCGGGTGAACTCATCGAGCGCGCCGAAGGGCTCGTCCATCAGCAGCAGGTCCGGGTTGGTCGCCAGCGCCCGCGCGATCGACACGCGCATCTGCATGCCGCCAGACAGCTCACGCGGATAGACCGCGGCGAAGCGGCCCAGCCCCACCAGCGCCAGCGCGCGCTGCACACGCTCGTCGGCGTCGGCGCGCGGCATGCGGGCCAGGTCCAGCGGCAGCCGCACGTTGTCGGCCACACGCGCCCACGGCATCAGCGTGGCTTCCTGGAACACCATCGCCAGCGTGCGGCCGGCGCTGTCGGTGGCGACGTTCGTTCCGCTTGGAAGGGATGGGTTGCCCCACCAGCGCATATGGCCCGCCGACGGCATTTCCAATCCGGCAAACAGCTTGAGCAAGGTGCTCTTGCCGCAGCCGGAGGGCCCCAGCAGCGAGACGAACTCGCCGGGCTTGATCGCCAGCTTGACGCGCTCCAGCGCGACGGTGCCGTTGGGGTAGGTTTTCTCGACCTGGTTGGCGAACAGCAGCGGCGCGTCGGCATCGCGCCGGCTGGTGCCGGCGGGCTCGCCGCCGGCGTCGGGCGCAAGGCCGCTGGCGCTCGGGGTTGCGGCGGGGGCTTGCATGGCACCGCGAAAGAGTACGCTCATGGCTGTCTCCGTATGGAATGGTTCCGGGGGCTATCCGAAGTCCGGCTCAGCCGCGAACCACGGGAATGCGGAAGGTCTCTTTCTCGCCATGCCGGGTGAATAGTTCCATCAGCATCTTGCGCATCAGCAAGCCGGGCTTGTCGGATTCCATATGGAATTCAACGCGGCGGCGCGTGTCCACGCAGGCATCGTAGTCGGTGGCTTCCAGGATGTCGCGGTCCTCGGCGACGATGGGCGCGTCCCAGTCGATCAGCTCCTGGGTCGAGCAGTCCTCCTCGCTGTCATTGCGGTACAGCCATTGCGACAGCATCACGCTCTTGTCGTCGATCGGCGTGGCGCAGTTGTAGATGATGTGGTGGCGCCCGCTGGCTGGATAGGTGCAGCCGAAGCGGCGCGTGAACGGCAGGTCCCAGCGGTTGAACATATGGCGATGCGTGATCGGCTCGGTGGTGCCGGTAACACGGTGGCCCGCCTCGATATTGCGGATCGGCACCAGCGTCTCCGCCTCGAAGCCCCACTCGCGCTGCTGCAGCTCGTACTTCTCCGGCTTGGGCTGCTCGGACAAGCCAAAATTGGCGCGGTGCACGAAGCTGAAGTGCGAGTTATCGAAGGAGTTCTCCATCACGCGCAGAGAGCTGGTGTTCCACTTCTCGTAGAACTGGAAGATACGGCGGTAGGTGGGGTCGCCATCCTCAGGGAAATCGGGGATGGGCTGCAGCGGATCGTCCAGCGCCACCCACACATAGCCGTATTTCTCCTGCACGTGATAGGCCTGCACTTTTGCGCCAGAAGGAATGGCGTTGTCCGGCGCCTGCGGAATCCGCACGCAGCTGCCCGAGCAGTTGTATTCCCAGCCGTGGTAGCCGCAGACGATGTCCCCCCGCTCGTTGACCCAGCCCTTGGACAAGCGGGCGGTGCGGTGGCAGCAGCGGTCCTGCAGCGCCGCCGGCTTGCCGTCGGCGCCCCTCCACAGCACCAGGTTCTCGCCCAGCAGGGTAAAGGGCTTGGGGCCGTCGTCGAGCATCGAGATCGGCATCAGGGCGTACCAGAAGCGGCGCAATACGGGTTGTTGGGTGACCAGCATGTCAAATGTCCTTGTATGGGGTTGAGCTTTAACGGCGAAGCTGCGCGCTTCAGGGCATGACCTTCAGGTCTTTCACGAACTGCGTGGTGTAGGCTTGTTTCCAGTCGGTATCGGCCTTGAGCAGCCCGGCCCCCACCATGAAGTCGCGTGTCTTTAGCCAGCGCGCGTCGGTCATCACGCCGATGCCGTAGCGGGCCGCGTCGCCACCGCCAACCATGTGGTACTCCTTGAGTTTCTCCACGCCCCAGGCGAGCTGGTCGTCCTTCATGTTGGGGTTTTCCTGCTTGATCAGCGCATTGGCCGGGGCAGGGTCCGCCAGGTAGCTCTTCCAGCCTTCCATGCTCGCCTTGACGAAACGCGCGACCACGTCCGGCTTCTCCTTGACCATCTTTTGCATGGCGACGATGGTGGTGCCGTAGGGCGGATAGCCATCGTCGGCAAACAGGAAGAAGCGCGTCTTGGCACCGGCCTTGCTGGCCGAGAACACTTCGGAAGAGGCATACGCCTGCTGGGCCGCCTGCGGGTCGGCAAAGAAGGGCTGCAGGTTGAAGGTGTAGACGCGCGACTGGGATTCCTCCAGCTTGTACTTGCCCTTGAGCCACGGCCACCAGGTGGTGCGTCCCGAGGTGGAGACCAGCACCGTGCGGCTCTTCAGGTCGGCCAGGCTCTTGACGTCCTCGTGGGTCATCATGCCTTGCAGGTCGGTCTGGAAGGAGGTTGCCACGGTGGTCACCGGCACGCCTTGCTCCACGCTCTTGAGCACCTGCAGGTCATAGCCCATCAGGAAATCGGCCTGGCCGCTGGTGAGGATCTGCATGCCGTTGACCTGCGGGCCGCCCATGCGAACCGTGACGTCGAGGTCGTATTTCTTGTAGATACCTTTGGCCACCGCCTGATAAAAGCCGCCATGTTCCGCCTGGGCATACCAGGAGGTGAGGAACGTCACCTTATCGGTGGCTAGCGCGGTGGCGGGGACGGCGGCGAGCGTCAGCGCGGCGCAGGCGCCGGTCATCAACAGGCGGCGCAATGGGGAAGGCGTCTTCATGGGGGCTCCTGTGCGGATGTTTGCGGGGGAAACCAGGGCGGGCACGGCAACAGGCGGGCGGCGACGCGGGACGCAAGCGGCGCCATGGCCGGCAGACGCGTCCGCGAAATGGAATAAGGGCGTGAAGATGGGGGACATCGTGAGCGCTCTCTTTTCTCTCGTGCCCGGCCTGGTGGCCGGATCCAAACGCCCGGATGCCTCGCGATGCGAGTCAACCAGGCGTGCGACCGGATGGTCGCGAGAGCAATGTCCCGCGCCGGCATGCGCCTGCCCGCTGGGGGAGGCGTATCGGCGCTAACCGCTTCTACTCGATAGCTTGTTCAGCAAGAGGTGTGCCAACGGCAGTGGTGAACGCCGCGCCCCAAATGCGCCGGATCGCGGCATGCCGCTGGGCGGCCTTGGTGCACAATCGCCTGCCTCGACGCGATGTGCACCAATTCGGTGAGCAGCGCGCTGGCCGGTGCGATCAGGAGCTGGAGCTGGCCCTGGCCAGCCCGCCGCAGCGGCCTAGCGCGGTGGTGACACAGCACGCGTTGCCGGACCAGTCGCCACCGATCACCAGGCCAGTAGGGCCAGCGATCAGGCGGCGATGGCACAGGCCGGGCACCAGCAGGGGCTCGGGCGACGTGGGCGCGCGCGCATCGCGCGGGCCGCCGCCCGGCGCACGCGCCGGTGGCACCTCCTCGGTCCACAAGTAGGCGGTGCCGCCCGGAACGGCCTGCACGGATTGCGGCGGACCCCACTGCGCCTTGGCTTGCTCGATCGGGGCGGCTTGCCACGAATCCAGGATGCGTTGCATGGCGGATTGCTCGACGCTTGCGCAGCCGCCCAGGGCGATGGCGGCGAGTGGGGTCAACCAAAGGCGAGGGGAGATGGAGAGACGGCGAACGACAGGCATGGCGGCTCCAGGGGGAGCAGGCATGCCCCCTCCGTGCAGCCTAGCCTAGCCGCCCACCTCGCCGCAAGCGGCCGCGGGCGCTTTATGCGGGCTTGCCCACAGTTGGCGCCAGCACGGTCTTGTCGGCGTCCCGGGGCGGCTCGTGCGCGCTGTCGTCGCCACCGGCCTGGCCAAGGTCCATGCCCTTGGTTTCCGGCAGCAGCAAAGCGGCGCCCATCACCATCATGTAGCCCACTCCAGCCACGATGGCGATGGCGATTGGCAGCGAAGTGCGGCCGGTGCTGAGCCAGCCCACGGTCAGCGGGAACAGCGAGCCGATCACGCGCCCGACGTTGTACGAGACGCCATAGCCGGTGGCGCGGATATCGTTGGGATAAGACTCCGAGATAGTGGCGCCGATGCCGGCGAACACGCCCTGCATCAGCACGCCCAGCGGGAAGCCCAGAAACAGCATCGACGTGTTGGAGACCGGGATCACCATATAGACCAGCGCCATGATAAAGGCGCCGGCGGCAAAGGCGATATAGGTCAGGCGGCGGCCCCAGCGGTCGGTGGCATAGGCACCGGCCACGTAGCCCACCAGCGAGCCGACGATCGTCATCGCGAGGTAGGAACTGGTGCCGAACACTGACAGCCCGCGCTCGGTCTTGAGGAACGTCGGCAGCCAGGTGGCAATCGCATAGTAGGCACCCAGCATGCCGCCCGACAGCAGGCTGCACAGCACGGTCTTGCCCAGCAGCGGCCTGCGGCCGAGCCGCGCCAGCTGCTGCCATGCGGTGGGCCTGCCGCCAGCGCCAGCGCTGGCGCGTTCGGCCTGGCTCCTGGTGAAGACTTCCGGCTCTTCCAGGTTGCGGCGCAGGTAGATCACCACCAGCGCCGGCAGGATGCCCATGAAAAAGCAGACGCGCCAGGCGGTTTCAGCCGGGAAGATGCTGAAGGTAATGGCGTAGGCAATGGCCGCCGCGCCCCAGCCGAAGGAGTAGCTGCTGGCGGTAAAGCCGGAGTATTTGCCGCGGTGCGCCGGGTTGCGGATCATTTCCGTCACCAGCACCATGCACAGCGAGGATTCGCCGCCGAAGCCCAGGCCCTGGAGCATGCGGAAGGCCAGCAGTTGCTCGGGGGTGTTGGCCAGCCCGCACAGGAAGCAGGCAACGGCGAACACCACGATCGTCCAGCGCAACACGCGCACCCGGCCATAGCGGTCAGCCAGGACGCCCGCGCCGATGGCACCCACCAGTGACGACACCAAGGTCCAGGTGACAATGGCGCCGGCGGCCGATTTGCTCATGCCCCACTGTGTGAGCAACGTCGAAATCAGGAAGGAATAGATCATGAAGTCGAACACGTCGACCGCATGACCGAGGAACGCGCCGTAAAACCCCTTGCGCTCCATTGTCGATAAATCCTTGAACCACGTGAACATGCTCTCTCCTTCGTGTCGTTGCTTCGGGGGCGGTGCGCTGTTTTTTTTGGCGCCGGGGCGCGTTACACCGTGTGGGACTGGGATCGGGACTGGGACTGAGCCGAGGCCGGCGGCGGCCGGAAGGCAAAACCCGCTGCTTCCAGCAACTGGGCAAAACGCAATGCGGTCAGGTCCTCGAACTTGCCGGCGACGATCTGCACGCCTACCGGCAGGCCACTGCGGCCCGGGCCGATCGGAGCGACCGTCGAGGGCAGGCCGCACAGGCCGGAGTGCCCGGCCCAGAACAGCTGGCTGGTGAGCGGTTGCGCCCGGCCGTTGACCTGGAGCGTGCGCTGCCACGGCTCGCCGGCTTCATCCAGCACAAAGGCGGTGGTGGCGGCTGCCGGGCACAGCAACACGTCAACCTCGCCAAAAAAGCGTTGCCAAGCCTGCGCGAAGGCGGCCCGGGCTTGCTGCAGCTGCAGCCATTGCCGGTGCCGGATGCCGGCGCCGGTGAATTGCAGCGTGGCGTAGCTGTGGTCGTCGGGCGCGGCGCCTGCGGCGCGGGCCAGCGCGGCTTCGAAGCCAGCGTCATCCATATGGACCGACGTGGTAGCCCGCAGCATCAGCACGTAGGTGTGCCAGAGAGCCGAGGCATCGAAGTCCGGGCGCGCGTTCCAGCGAACCTGGGCGCCTTGTCCCTCCAGCCAGCGGCCGAGCTTTTCAATTTCGTCGCTGACTTCCCCGTCCGCCTCGCACAGCGGATGGCTCGGCAGCACGGCGACGCGGAAGTCGGCAAGCGCGCGCTTGTCGCAGGGCGGCAGCGTCAGGCGATAGGCCTGCGCTTCAATGCCGTCCGGGCCAGCCAGCGCCCGCAGCAGCAGTTCCAGGTCGTGCGCGCTGCGCGCCAGCGGCCCCGCCACGTTGATCTCCTGCTCGCCGTAGCCATGGCCGATGCCGTGGCCGCGCAGAGGCACCAGTCCGTGGCTGCTCTTGTGCGAGAACACGCCGCAGTAGTGTGCCGGGTTGCGCAGCGACGAGCCAATGTCGGAGCCCACGTCAAAGAAGCTCATGCCCGCGCAGACCGCCGCGGCGCTGCCGCCGGACGAACCGCCCGGGGTGCGGCTGGGGTCGCGCGGATTGCGGGTGGTGCCGTAGACGGCGTTGTAGCTTTGCCAGTCGCGCAACCCGATTGGCACGTTGGTCTTGCCGAGCAGGATCGCGCCGGCCGCGCGCAGGCGCTCGACCACGGCCGAGTCGCTGGTGGCAATGTTGTGGCGCTGCGCCGGGCTGCCGCACGTGGTGGGCCAGCCTGCCACGTCGAAGGATTCCTTGATGGAGAAGGGAATGCCGTCCAGCAAGCCAAGCGACTCCCCGCGGCGGCGCCGTTGATCGCTGGCCTCGGCCGCGGCGCGCGCGGCGGTGAAATCCGCCAGGATGAGGGCGTTGATCTCCCGATGCGAGGCGGCATAGGCTGCCTCGCACCAGTTCACCAGGTCCTGCGCGCTTGTGTCGCCTTTGGCCAATAACGCTGCGGCTTCCCAAACTGGCAGGAAGCGCGCCTCTGGCGGGCGGGTGTCGGTGCTTGCTATGTCTTGCCGCGTCACGCATTCGCTCCGTATTGGGGGTGGCCGCTGCTTTGGCGCCCGGGTTGGCGGCAATCGGGGGTTGCCTCTAAAATCGGTATACTATATTCATTAAATTGCCGAGAGCAAGGCAAATGTTCGATCGCCAACAATTCGCCGTGTTCTGGTGCAATGCAGCAGATTTCGGCACAAATGCGGGGTTCGTGGGAAGGCGGAGCTAGGCGCCGCGCACCTTGGCGGTGCGTGATTTGTGAAGTTTTGGTATACCGTTTTTGGGCTATGGGCTGGCTGCCCAGCAGTGGTCCCGCCTAGCGCTCGAAAAAAGACAAGGTCTGTTGGTCTGGGCTTGGCGGCTTGCGCCGGTGGGGTGCCGCGGTGGGCGATGTAGTCTGCGGCTGTGTTTCCGGCCGGGGCGCGTCCGTTGGTTGCAGCTCGAATCGCCGCACCGCTTCCAGCGCAACGGCTGTGGCGAGCAAGGCCGGCAGCCTCGGCGCCAGGATCTGATAGGTGTCCAGGTCAAAGCGCGCGGGCGAGGACAACAAGCCTGGCGCCTCCGCCAGCGTGGGCACCGAGCCCAGGTAGCACCAGTCTTCCAGGACATGCCACCACGCCTTGGGGCCTTGCTGCTCGCGCCATGCCACTGCGCCCGCGAACGGCCAGGGCTGGATCGCCAGGTTGGCCAGTGCGGTGACCGCCCGCTCGCGGTGCGCTGCGAGGGACTCGTCGCCGGTGCACGCGCCCAGGCATCGGTGCAGTTGACGCGCGAAGCAGGGCAGGCCGCGCCGCGCTGTTTTTTCCAGGGCGAGGGCGACCTGGCAGAGCTGATGGGTTTGGGCCAGTTCGGCCAGCCGGGCCTGGGCGCTGGCCCGGCTGGGAAAGGCGCCATATAGATTAGGGTGCCGGCTGAAATCGGTGTTGCGATCCGAGCGCAGTATCGGCGCGCTCAGTCCGGGGGGCAGTTCCCACGCGTAGAGCCCGGCATTCTGGCGCAGCATCTGGTTGTGCAGCGGCTGCATCGTCTTGATCAGGTGTGCTTCCAGCAGTAGCGCGCCGGCCTCACCGCCGGTCTCGCGCCATTCGACTCGGCGCACCGCGCGCGCTAGCCGCATTTCCAGGGTCGCACGATGATCGCCGGAGAAATGCGCGCCAATGCGCTGGCGCAGGTGGATGCTCTTCCCTATATAGAGAGGCATGTCCTGGTCGCCATAAAAGAGATAGACGCCCGGGGTGTCTGGAACGTCATCCAGCGCGGTTTCTTCGAGCCCGGCAGGCAGGCTTGCCCGCTTGATCAGCGACTGCACTGCGGATTCGACCAGGTCTATCGTGTAGAGCTCGTGGACCTTCTGCCAGAACTGCCACAACAGCTCGGCATCGGCGAGAGCCCGGTGCCGGCCTTTGGGTTGCAACTCGAACCGGGCGATCAGCGCGTCCAGCCCGTGACGCGCTGCCGAGGGAAACAGCGAGCGCGAGAGCCGTAACGTGCACAGGACATCGGCGCGAAAGGTGACGCCGACGCGGCGGAACTCATTCTTGAGAAAGCCATAGTCGAAACGTGCGTTGTGCGCCACGAAGAGCTTGCCTTGCAGCCGCTCCGCGAGCGTTTCCGCCAGTGACTCGAAGCTTGGCCGCCCACGCACCATGTCGTCGGTGATGCCGGTCAGTTGCTGGATAAAGGGTGGGATGCCAATGCCCGGGTCTATCAGGGTGTCCCATTCGACAATGCCGTCCGGTCCCACTTCCACGACGCCAATCTCGGTAATACGGTCGCGGGTGCCGTCGGCGCCAGTCGTTTCCAGGTCGACAAAGACAATCGGACGTGAAAGTGCTGCCGCCAGCGCCTGAGCATCCAGATGCCGGGGCGCATTCGCCGGCTGGTGCGATGGCTGGTAGATAGGAAGGTCAGGCATCCGTCGATTCTAATAGATAGAGATAGCAGTCGCGCGACCCTGCGCCGGGGCATGGAAGCCTGCTTCATCACCGTGTCACGGACCGTTCTGGAGAAATTCAAGAAAACGCTTGCCAAGGCCGAGGGGGTCCCCTATGATTCGCCCCCTCGCAACACGAAACACCGCTGCAAAGCAGACGGGACAAGGGTTGCGGGGTTGGCAGGGGAGGTTGGCGGCGCGAATGGCGCAGCGAGCTGAAGGAAAAAACCTGTTGACGAAACGATGATAGCGCTTCATAATCTCGTTTCTCTGCTGCAGCAAACGCAGCGACGCGGTAAGCAAAGCGAACCGTGGCAAGTTCTTTAACAAACAAACAACCGATAAGTGTGGGCGCTTGATAGCGGATGCGGAAGACTTCGGTCTTTTAGCTTACAAGTTATAAAGTGCTCGCACAGTAAAACATGTTGGTTATGTCCGGGGTGCAAATCGCGGACGTAACCAGTCAGTTTTCTGAGAGTGAGCGACCGCTCGAAAGAGCGAGATCCGCAAGGATCACACAGGTATTAAACTGAAGAGTTTGATCCTGGCTCAGATTGAACGCTGGCGGCATGCCTTACACATGCAAGTCGAACGGCAGCACGGGAGCAATCCTGGTGGCGAGTGGCGAACGGGTGAGTAATACATCGGAACGTGCCCTGTCGTGGGGGATAACTAGTCGAAAGATTA
>NZ_LZZU01000038.1:0-165633 GCF_014170355.1 Cupriavidus sp. UME77 | reverse complement strand
ACCCCCACCCGCACCGCAGGTCCACTCCCACTTCCACTCCGCAACCGGCTAAAACTAACCAAGGCCCCCACAACAGCCACCCCCGCGGCAACAAAAAGCGCCACCCGAGCCGCTCCGCTGGCATCAACACTAAACAACAACGCCACAACAGCCGTCCCGGTAGTCTGCCCCAGCAGCCGCGTTGTCGCTTGTGCCCCGCTAGCGCCGCCACTGCGCGCCGGCGGCGTAGCGCCAATCATCGCGCGGTTGTTCGGCGACTGGAATAAGCCGAATCCCAATCCGCACATGGCCATGCGCCAGCACACGGCAAAGCTGGAGGCTTCCGGCCCGAGCGTCGCCAGGCCGATCAGCCCGGTCCCGAGCAAGGCCAGCCCGATGCCGGCCAGGATGCTGGCGGGATAGCGATCGGACAGGCGTCCCGAGATTGGCGCCATGATGGCCACCATCAGCGGCCACGGCGTGATCAGCAGCCCGGTCTCGTGCAGCGTGCGGCCAAGCTGGTATTCGAGGTAGAAGGGCAGCGCCACGAAGGCCAGCATCTGGGCCATGAAGGAGCAGAAGGACGTGCCCACCGCCAGCGTGAAGGCGCGGCTGGCGAACAGGTCCACCGGCACCAGCGGCGCATGCTTGCCGCGCTGCATGCGTACCAGCCACCATCCCAGCAACGCTGCCACCACCAGGCCCGCGGCGGCGGCGGGGCGCCATTGCGCGTGGCCTGCGCCGTCCACGCCGAGGATGAACAAGGCAAAGACCACGGCCGAGAGCAGCGCGCTGCGATAGTCGAAGCTGCGCGGCTGGGGCGGCGTCGCCGGCAGTGCGGTGCGGGCCAGCGCCAGCGCGAAAATAGCCACCGGCACGTTGATGGCGAACAGCCACGGCCAGCTCGCTACCGACAGGATCAGCGCGCCCACCGAGGGGCCCACGGCAATGGTGATGCCCACCACCAGCGCGTTCAGCCCGATGCCCCGGCCCAGCTTGGTGGGCGGATAGATAAAGCGCACCAGCGCCGTGTTCACGCTCATGATGCCGGCGCCGCCGATGCCCTGCAGCACCCGCGCGGCCACCAGCACCGGGAGGTTGGGCGACAGCGCGCACAACAGCGAGCCCGCCAGGAAAATCGCCAGGCCGCCGCGGTACACGCGCTTGTAGCCAAGGATGTCGCCCAGCGAAGACAGTGGCAGCAGGCACACCGTGACGGTGAGCTGGTAGGCGTTGACCACCCAGATGGTGCTGGATGGGTCGGCCGCCAGCTCGCGCGAGATCGAGGGCAGTGCGATGTTGGCGATCGAGCCATCGAGCACAGCCATGATCAGGCCGCAAAACACGGTGAGGATGGCCCAGGAGCGTTGGGGATAGGGTAGGCCTTGGTGTGGCTGCATGAGGGAGGGCGGCGGCTGAAGAAGTGGCGCGAGCGATGCTTGAGATGCTTGACGACACAATTATCGTCTCGCGGAGCGGCGCTTGCAAATGATCGGAATGTGGTAAGGCAGCGCCGGCAGTGTTGTTTTTCGGTCGCAGAGAAATAGGGCGGAAAACCCGCCGTACTCCACCAAATGCCCGGCTGGCCCAGCGCTATGATCCCCGGCACGATGTCCCGGAAACCAGGTCGCGAACAGCACCTCCCATGGGGACGCAGCGTTTTCCGGACCGCCATTAGCCATGTCAACACCAACCACCCAGGGCAGCTGGCAGCCAGTCCCCACCAGTCTCGATCCCGTCGACTGGAGCGCGCTGAGGGCGCAGGGGCACAGCATGCTCGACGATATGCTGGACCACCTCCAGGGCATCCGCGCCCGCCCGGTCTGGCAGCCGATTCCCGACGCGGTGCGCGCAAGCTTCCGCGAGCCGCTGCCCCGCGAGGGCAGCGGGCTGGACCAGGTGCATGAGACCTTCATGGACAGCATCCTGCCGTTTGCCGTGGGCAATGCGCATCCCGGCTTCATGGGCTGGGTGCACGGCGGCGGCACGCCGGTCGGGATGCTGGCGGAAATGCTGGCGGCCGGGCTCAATGCCAACCTGGGTGGGCGCGACCATATCCCGGTGGAGGTGGAGTGGCAGGTGCTGCGCTGGGTGATCGAGCTGTTCGGCTTTCCCGAGGATGCCAGCGGCCTGTTCCTGACCGGCTCCTCCATGGCCAACCTGTCCGGCGTGCTGGTCGCCCGGACGCGGGCGCTCGGGTCGGGGGTGCGGTCAACCGGCATGGCGCAGGCTTCGCGGCGCCTGACGGCCTACACCTCCACCCGGGCGCATGGCTGCATCGCCCAAGGCATGGACCTGGCCGGCCTCGGCAAAGACAATCTGCGCTCGATTCCCGTTGACGAGATGGGGCGCATGGATATGGCGTGCCTTGCCGCCGCCATCGCTGTCGACCGCGCTGCCGGCTTCCAGCCGTTTCTCGTGGTGGGTACCGCCGGCACCGTGGATACGGGCGCCATCGACGACCTTGCCGAGATCGCGCGCATTGCCCGCCGGGAGCAACTGCATTTTCACGTCGACGGTGCCTTTGGCGCCCTGGCCATGCTGTGCCCCCAACTGGCGCCGCGCCTGCGCGGCATCGAGCAAGCGGATTCGATCGCCTTCGATTTTCACAAATGGCTGCAGGTCCCCTATGACGCCGGCTTCTTTGTGGTCCGCGACCGGCAATTGCACTTGCGCACCTTTGCCACGCACGAGGGCACGTACCTGAGCCGCGGCGAGCGCGGCATGGCGGCCGGCTCCCCCTGGCCCTGCGATTTCGGGCCGGACCTGTCGCGCGGCTTTCGCGCGCTGAAGACCTGGTTCACGATCAAGGTGTACGGCACCGAGCGGCTGGGCGGCATGATCGCCCACACCTGCACCCTGGCGCAGGAACTCGCGCGGCGCATCGAGTCCGAGCCGGAGCTTGAGCTGCTGGCGCCGGTATCGCTCAACATCGTTTGCTTCCGCTTTATCGGCGCCAATGCCAATGCCCAAGTTGATGCCGATGCGAACGGCGCCATCGAACAGGTCAACCGCGATCTTGTTGTCGCCCTGCAGGAATCCGGCCTCGCCGCGCCTTCGTCGACCGTGCTCGACGCTCGCTTCGCGATCCGGGTTGCGCTCTTCAATCATCGCAGCGCGCCGCAGGATATCGATGTCCTGCTGAACGCCACTCTGGCGCTTGGCCGGTCGCTGAGCGCCATATCACCCGTACCCGAACCCGTACCCGTTCCCGAAGCCAGCGGCCTATCACAATGAACGCAATCCTTGATCCCGCCAACATGAAGCCGGCCCCTGACACCCTGATCGGCCTGCGCCACCTGCTGCGGGCGGCCCATCAGAACGAGGACCTGCGCCCGCTCGGCGCCGAGCTGATCAACCACCTGCAGTCGCGGCCGGACGATGCCAATGCGTTGATGGATCTCTCGCTGGTCCTGCAGCTCATCGGCGATCACGCGCTGGCCATGACCATGCAGGCCGAGGCGCTGCAGGCGCGCCAGCTCTATCACTTGCCGACCTTGCGCGATGGCGAAGCCCGCCTGCGCGTGCTGGCCATCATGGTGTCGGGCGACCTGATGGCCAACACGCCGCTGGAGTGCTTGCTGGGCAACTCCGACGTGGCGCTCGATGCGCTCTACGTCACGCCGGAAAACCCGCTGCCGCAGGCCGTGCCGGAGCACGACGTGCTGTTCATCGCGGTGGGCGAATCCGACCGTACCCAGCCCGTGCTGGAGCACTTGCGCGCGCTCGCGGCAATCTGGCCGCGCCCGGTGCTGAACCAGCCGGATCGCGTGCAACAGCTCTCGCGGGACCGGGCGGCATCCTTGCTGGCCTGCGCGCCGGGCGTGTGCATGCCGCCGACGCTGCGGGTGGATCGCCAGGTACTGGCCGGCGTCGCCGGCGGGCAGGCGGCGATCTCGTCGGTGCTGGGCGAGGGCGCTTTCCCGATCATCGTCAGGCCGCTTGGCTCGCATGCCGGCAAGGGCCTGGAGAAGATCGGCGACGCGGCCGAACTCGCCGGCTACCTGGCGCAGACGGACGAGCCGGCTTTCTATGTCTCTTACTTCATTGATTACCGGAACGATGATGGCCAGTTCCGCAAGTACCGGCTGGTGCTGATCGAAGGGCACGCATACGTGTGCCACGTCGGTATCTCCGAGCACTGGATGATCCACTATCTCAATGCCGGCATGGCGCAGAGCGCGGCCAAGCGGGATGAAGAAGCGGCCATCATGCGCGATTTCGACGACACCTTCGCGCTGCGCCACAAGGATGCCCTCGCTCTGATCCAGGAGCGGCTGGGCCTGGACTACGTGGGCCTGGATTGCGCCGAGACGCCGCAGGGGGAGCTGCTGGTGTTCGAAGCCGATACGGCAATGGTGGTGCACGATATCGATCCGGTTGACCTCTTCCCGTACAAGCAGCCGCAGATGCACAAGATCTTCGCGGCGTTCCGGACCATGCTGATCAATGCCAGCCAGGCCCATGCCGACCGCTTGGACGCGCACGATGCCGCTGCCATCGACGGCTGACCTGCTGGTCAGCGGCGGGGACCACCGCATCGCGCTGGATCCGGCGACCGGCCGTAACAAGTACGGTTGCCAGCCGCTCGCCTCGACGGGGCTGGTTCCCTTTGGCTCCTCCACGTCGTCGGGGATTTCTCCTGCCGCGTTCGCCGAGGTGGACGCGCTGCGCAACCGGCTTGCCGCGGCGCTGCCGCACCAAAGCGCGGCCGAGCTGTATCGCCGCGAGCTGGACCGGCTGCGCGGCGAGTTGCTGGCGCTGTGCGGCATTGGCGATGCGCTTGGCACCGGGCTTGTCTTCTCGGCTTCGGGCACCGATGTGCACCTGCTCGCGGCGCGCGTTGCCGCGCGGGTGGCGGCCGATGGGGCCGGCAGCGATGCGGGCAACGCGGGCAATGCGAGCAATCCGAGCGTCCGGGGCCGGCCGCTGGTGATCATGGCCGGCGAGGCCGAGAGCGGCAGCGGCGTGGCCGCCGCGCTCACCGGGCGCCACTTCAGCACGTATAACGCACTGGGCCGTACCACCATTCCGGGCGAGTCCTTGAGCCAGGCCTGCGCCAGCGACATCCTCGACGTGCCGATCCGCAACGCGGACGGCAGCTTGCGGGATGCGAGCGTGGTCGACGCGCAAATCGATGCGCTCGTCAGCCAGGCTGTGCAAGACGGGCGCCAGGTGCTGCTGGTGCTGATCGACGTCTCCAAGACCGGATGCATTGCGCCGAGCATTGCGTGCGTGACGGCGCTGCATCGCCGCTGGCCCTCGGCGGTGCAGGTCCTGGTCGACGCCTGCCAGTTCCGCATTGAGCCGGGTACGCTCCAGGCCTACCTGCGCAACGGCTGCATGGTGGCGCTGACCGGCTCCAAGTTTGTGACCGGGCCTTCGTTTTCTGGCGCCCTGCTGCTGCCAGCGGCGATTGGCAAGATACTGCGCGAGCGCGGCGTTCCGGCGGAGCTGCGCCTGTATTCCGCGCGCGAGGAATGGCCGCAAGGCTGGGCAAGCGCGCAGGCGCTCGGCAGTTATGCGAACTTTGGCTTGCTGCTGCGCTGGCAGGCTGCGATTCGCGAGCTGCGCGAATTCCTCGCTGTGCCGGCCGGGCAAGCCGCTGGCATCCTGCGGCGCTTTGGCAGTGCCATCCAGCAAAGGCTGGGCAGCGATCCCGCCTTTGCCGCGCTGGCTGTGCCGGCGCTGAACCGCGCCGCGCTGAACACGCCATCCCACTGGGACGAGATCCAGACCATTCACCCCTTCCTGCTGTACCGTTGCCAGCCGGGGGGCGGCAGGACCGCGCTCAGCCGGGAGGAGACGGCCGCCATCTTTCGCCGGGTCCAGGCGCCGGGGAGCGCCGACGCCGGCGTGGCCTACCAGCTTGGCCAGCCTGTGGACAGCGGCCACAGGGCAGGTGTCCCGGTCAGCGCCTTGCGGCTGTGCATGAGCGCCAGGCTGGTAGTCCAGGCAGCGCGAGACCTGGATCAGGAGCGGCACCTCATCGGCCAGGCCCTGGCATGCCTGGATATGGTTTCCGCGCTGGTGCACACCCCCACGCGCGACGTTGGCGTTGCGCCGGTGCTGGATACCGCCTTTTCATAAATACACTTGCGTTTCCTCGCGGACTACGGCGTCACGATATTGAAGTCAGGCTTGAATGTGTCGAGCATGCCTGCGAGTTCGTCGAATTTCTCGCCAGCGCCTTCCACCTTCGCCCCTCCCGCCTGCGACAGTTTGCTCAGTGTGGTAGCCCCGCCCAGCACGCTGGCCAGGCCGAGCTTGTTGGTTGTGATCGTGACATCCGCCTTGGGGAGCTGTTTCCCGACGGTATAGATCAGGACCGAATTGCGCAGCTCGATCGCGTACTGCTCGTTGGTCTGCGGATTGATCCAGTTGACGTTGAGCGTCTTCCCGGCTGCCTTCTTCCCGTTCAGGCGGATGCCGGCGTAGTCCAGGATCATGTCGGCGGTCATCGCGTTCACCGTATCCGCCGAGACCACGCCGGCGCCCGGTAGCTTGACGGTGCCGTGCCGCAATTCCAGGGCGCCCATCAGGAATTCGTTACGCCATGTGGGACTCTCGCTCTGGTAGGCGAGTTGCTCCAGCGCATCGGCGCCCAGTTCGCGCGCCGCCTGGTTATCCGGATCGGCAAAGACAACGTGGTTCATCACTTCCGCCACCCAGCGGTAGTCGCCTTCCTTGAACGATTGCCGGGCCTTGTCGATGACGTTCTTCGCGCCGCCCATGAACGCCACGTAGCGCACGGCAGCCTCGGTGGGCGGCAGCTTGTACAGGTTTGCTGGGTTGGAGTCATACCAGCCGAGGTAACGCTGGTAGACCGCCTTGGCGTTGTGATTGACTGTGCCATAGTAGTCCCGGTTGTACCATTGCTTGCCAATGCTGTCGGGGAGTTTCAGCATCTCAGCGATCTCTACCGACGTGTAGCCCTGGTTGGCAAGATTCAGCGTCTGGTCGTGAAGGTACTTGAACATGTCTCGCTGGTTCTCCAGGAACGGCATGATGGCGTCGCCCCAGGTCGGCCAATGGTGTTGGGCGATCACGGCCTTGGCGCGCACGCCATAGCGATTGGCCGCTTCGTTGACGGTCTTCCACCATTCCCTGGCGTCGCGCACCTGGGCGCCGCGCAGCGTATAGAGGTTGTGGAGCGTGTGCGTGGCATCTTCGGCCATGTTGAGCACCTGGAACTGAGGCAGCCAGATCAGCATTTCCGCGGGCGCTTCGGTATTGGGCGCCATCAGGAACTCCATCTGCACGCCGTCAATCGTGCGGATCTCGCCAGTCTTTTTCACCGAATCGGTGGGGGCGATCAAGGTGACCTCGCCAAGCGAGGTACTCTTGCCGAGTCCACCATCGACCTGGCCTTGCGGCCCGCGCGGCAGTAGCGACCCATACATATACGTGGCCCTGCGGCTCATGGCGGTACCGGCGTAGATATTCTCGCTGACCGCTTCTTCCAGGAAGCCCTCGGGCGCCAGGATCTTTACCTTGCCAGCCTTGACATCCGCCTCGTTCACGACGCCTTTGACGCCGCCATAGTGATCCACGTGGCTGTGGGTGTAGAGCACTGCCACGACCGGCTTGTGCGGCCGGTGCTGGTAGTACAGGTCAAGCGCGGCTTTCGCGGTTTCCTTGCTGATTAACGGATCGATCAGGATCAGTCCGGTGTCGCCTTCGATAATCGTCATGTTTGACAGATCGAAGCCGCGTACCTGATAGACGCGGTCGACAACAGCGAACAGCCCGTTGAACATATTGAGCTGCGCCATACGGTACAGGCTGGGATTGATGGTGTCGGGCGCCGTCTCAGCCTTGAGGAAATCGTATGCCGGCAAGTTCCAGGCAGCGTGCTTGCCATTCCCCGCCCGAATGACAAGGTCTGGTGTGGTGCCAATAAACCCGCGTTGGGCCGATTCGAAGTCGGCCCGGTCGTTGAACGGAAGTTCCTTGAGCACCGCGGCGTTGGCTTGCCGGGTCCGGTCCGTGGCAGGTTTGCCAGGCGCCGGGGCGGATTGCGCGTAAAGGAGTGCCGGGGTGCTCGCCAGGGCGAATGCCATTGCTAGCAGGCGTCGCCGGGGACCAAGTCTGTTCTTCATGTTTATCGCTTCTTCTTGTTATGGGTATTCACAGCAAGGCTGTCGACGACTACCACGCGTGGTTGTAGTTGATGGAAAAGACCTTCACATTTGCGGCCCCTGCCGGCGTGCTGACGGTCTTGAGGAAGGACGCCGCCACGGCATCGGTGGGGGTGAAATTGAAACTCCCGCTGACGCCAAGCTTGAGCGTGTCCTGTGCATTGTCTTGCTTGACGCCGTTGATTCTGGTCTGTCCGCCGTTGCTATAGACCACGTCTACCGCTGCCCACAGCGCGCGGTTGAAGCTGTAGCTGTAGTGCGCTTCCAGCGTTCCCAGCGGTGCTTGCTGAAGCTTTCCGTGACCATCCGGTTGGTAGTAATCGCCGTTCTCGGTGTAGAACGAGACATTGCCATTGACGGACAGCATCGACTTGCCAAAAGGGTGGTTGAATGCAAGCTGTGGCTTGACCACCCAACGGTTTCCACCGAAGTTGACCGGCTTGTTCCGGTCATACTGCCCGATGGGAACGGTAAGGAAGACGGCTGAGGTAAGCAGCGTCTGCGGTGTGGCTTTTGCAAATGCCTCCCGAGTCAGTGCCGGCGCGCCAAACAGGTTGGCTGCGAGCACAACGGTCAGGTCACCCGCGCCGTTCTTGCTGAACTCCCGCGACGCCAGCGGGGCAATTGAACTATCGATATTGGCTGTCGCCCAGCTGTAGGGCAGCAGGAACTGGATGCCACCGGTCTTGCCTGCCACCGGAAAGGAATACGCATAACGGACCAACGCCATGTTCATGGTGGCGTTGACCCCCTGCACGGGAAGGGTCGTGTCCAGTTGCGTGTTGGACTGAACATGGTTGTAGTAGAGATAGACCAGATTCGTGTCGATGGGGAGATTCATCCAGTCCCGTGCACCATCGGCAGCGGCAATGCCAGGCAGCAGGCCAAACAACAACGCCGCGGCCGATGGGGCCAACCGTGCGGTGTCAAGATAGCCATGCCATGCAGGCCTGCGCGAAGTGCGTGCTCTCGTTACGTTCTTGTTGCGTGTCATTGCTCGTTTTGCCAGCACGCGGCGCACGGAACGGCCGGCCGGGGTAATGCTTTTTCGCATGAATGCTCCCAATCTGATGCGAAGTGAAACGCAATAAGTGATCATCGATGGATGACCGGCTGATTCAGGCGTGAGTGATGGGCACGAGTGATGGGCGGCCATTACACTTTTCGCTACGGGACACGTTCCCGCTGCAGTGTGTGACGGCGAGCTTGGATAAATGACTACGAGCTTGAAGCGCGGAAGAGCGGCATTAAAGCGATGCCCTACGGGCGTCGGCGCATGGCTAGTCGGCCATTCTCTTTTTGCCCGTGAGAAGATCCTCGTACCCAACGAAAGCGATGCTCGGCGCAAAGGCGATTGGGTAGGCGTCTCCCACAAATTGCGCGTAGGTGGCGAAATAGTAGTAGACGGTCTCGCATCTCCGTACGCGGATATCCTGCGTTAGCGAGTGGATTGGCGCACGCCAGGTCTTGGGGGACGCTTTGCAGTCACTCCTGTCTCCGGAGTCAGTGACTGCCATGCTCTCCGCTCTTGCCACCGCCTCGTCAAGCTGAGACCGGATCATGGATTCGGGCGTCAAAGCGCAGCCGGAACTGAGTGCAATCAGGGATAGCGATAGCGGAAGCAGGTACATTTTCGTGGGTAAGAGTTACAGGTGCCAAAAGCCGGTCGGCTATGGCCCAGGGCGGCCGTTCATCAACGCGATTGAACGGATATCAGCGGTGCGAGCGAGCCGGCGCCGCAGGCGGGCCTCGGGGGCGAACCCGTTGAACTTGCCAAGACGTTGATGCAGAAACCATTCGACGATGGTCGATGGTCTGCCACGGCTCATCCTCCGCTCATGGCATCGTCGTCGTGAGGTCTTGTCCCACCCTCCACTCGCGCGCCAGCCGCTCGGACGCGGCCCGCTGTTTGGCGGTCAATTCCGCGGCCATTGCGGTGCGCAGCTTCATGTCCTCCGAACCGGGCTCGGCCTCGCGGGTCGACAGCAGCACCCAGGCATAGGCCAGCACCATGTTGCGCGCCACGCCCAAGCCATTCTCGTAGGCCGCCGCCAGGTTATTCTGACCGGTGGGGTGGCCTTGCATGGCGGACTTGCGCAGCCAATGCACGCCTTCGCGCTTGTTGCTCAGGACCATGCCTTCGCCTTTGATCAACATGCCGCCCAGGTTCGCCTACGCGTCCGCAAGGCCCTGCACGGCCGCCTTGCGCAGCCAAATGACCGCCTCGCGGTCATCCACCGGCCCGCCTTCTCCGAAGTGGTACTGGAGCGCCAGGTTGTACTGGGCCGGCCCGTACCCTTGCTCGGCCGCCAGGCGGAACCAGCGCCTCGCCTGCGCGTAGTCCTTGGGCACGCCATTGCCCGTCGAGTAGAGACTACCAAGCTCATTACGCGAATCCGCGTCGCCCTGCTCGGCGGCCTTGCGCAGCCAAGCCGCGCCCGCCTGCATGTCCTCCTTGACGCAGGCGCCGCGGACATAGGCAATGCCCAGATGGCCCTGGGCCGCGGCCACGCCAGCTTTGGCGCGCGCTTGCAAGGTGGTGGCGGCGGGCTCGCACTTGCCACTGATCATCGCCGCGTACAGGTCCTGGGCCTCGCCAGCCCAGGCGCTGCCCGCGGCCATGGAAATCGCGGCGAGTCCGAGCGTCAAGGTACGGCGCGTTTCGTTGTGCTTCATTTCGCTTCTCGGTAGGACAGGGCGCCAGCTTACTGGTGGCGTGCCGTCAAGAGAATAGGACAAGTCCTAAAATGCAAGCGTCGGGCGCAACCGATCCCTTCGAGCGGAATCGCCAAATCCCGGATCATATGGCGCATATCGATGCCATCCTCGATGGATGTCGCGCCGGCTAATTGGATCAATGCGAGAGAGGTTACGGTGATGATGGAATTCGCCGCCTAAGCGATGCCTTATTGTAAGATCCATCTTCTGAATTTAGGGCTTGTACTAAAAGTGAGGGCCCCGCCAGGATGCAGCAAGGCGAAGGGAACACTCGCAAGACAAAGACAAGATCACCGGGAAGCTGACCTGGATTGCAGCGGTCGGCAGTGCTGAGGGTGGGGCCCGGACTCCTGGCGGGCCTGGACGAGTACACATCAATCACACCGTAGCGCGGGCACGTCACGCGCAGGAGCATCGAACGTGCAGATCATCAAGCCTCGGCGTGAGCAATACTGGCACCTGGCAATCGTGCTGGCAGCCATGCTGATCCCCGCACTCGTCATGGTGCCGCTGGTATTCCTGCAGGGAAGGCAACGCGCCGACGGCGAAGCGTTGGTCACGGCGGTGGCAATCCAGAAGCAGATGGACAACATCCTCGGCGTAGTCACCGCCAATGTCGACAAGTCCATGGCGCTGCTCGGCAAGCCATGCGAGGAGGTGATCGGCGAACTCACGCGGACCAGCACCCTGAGTCCGTATTTCCGCTCGCTCATCCTGGTCCATCAAGAGAAGCTCTACTGCTCACCGGTCCTGGGCAAGGTCAACGACATCCCGCTCACCCTGGCATTCGATGCGATGACCAGCTTGCCACCGGGGCTGCTGATCACCCCCAGCTCAGGTACCTCCCTGGTCCCGGACCGGCCCGCGGTCATCGTCTCGCGAGGCATCGGCAACGGCTCGGGCGTGCTGGCCGTGATCGACGGGCAGTACCTGCTGGACATTCAGGCGGCCGCCTCGTACAGCGGCCAGTTCCAGGTCCAGATCCTGCTCAGCGACTCGCTGCGCCAGCTGCCGACCGGTGCGCCGTTGGCGACGCCAACCGGCCCGCGCTACCGGAACAGCATGCAACTGGCCAAGTCCGCCGCCTTTCCCATCGAGGTGCGCGTCGCGGTCGCACCGGCGCTGATCACTGCTTACCGCCATGAACTGTGGCGTCACTACGCGCCGTTCCTGGTAATGGCGGCGCTGCTTTCGGGATACCTGGCACATCTGTTCTGCAGGCGGCGCTTGTCGCTGGTCAACGAGATCTACCGAGGCATGCGCCAGCGCGAGTTCCACATGGTCTACCAGCCGGTCATCCGGTTGGCCACGGGGGAGTGCAGCGGGCTCGAGGCCCTGGTCCGCTGGCACCGGCCCGGCCGGGGCCATATCCGGCCGGACATCTTCATCCCGCTGGCGGAAGACAATGGCGTCATCGGCGACCTGACTCGCCATATCTTTGATCTGGTGGCCGCCGACTTGCCACGCTTGGGGCTGGGGCCGCGTGACCATATCGGTGTCAATGTCAGCGCCTCCCACCTGGCAACGCCCGGATTCGTCGATGATGTGCAGCGGCTGCTGGGTAAGCTCGGCCCCGACGGGCCGCTGCTGGTCCTGGAGGTGACCGAGCGCGAAGCGCTGCCGAACGACGAGCAGGTGCAACGCAACATCGCGGACCTGCGCGCGCAGGGCGTGCTCTGGGCGCTCGACGACTTCGGCACGGGGCAGAGTTCGCTGTCCTACCTTGAACAGCTCCATGCCGATTTCCTCAAGATCGATCGCTCGTTCGTCATGGGTATCGGCACGGACTCCGTCAACGCCGTGGTGCTCGACACCATCATCAGCCTGGGCCAGCGGCTGCGTCTGGAGCTGACAGCCGAGGGGATCGAGAACGAGGTGCAGGCCGCCTACCTGCGCCAGCACGGCGTGCATTGGGCGCAAGGCTATCTGTTCGCTGCGCCGTTGGGGGTGGAGGAGTGGGCGGCGTGGCGCCACAACCGTCCCGGTGTCACCGAGGCCGCCCAGGAGACCATGCCGGACTCATTGCCGGCTTGAGCCCGCGGATTCGACCAGTGGGTGACACCACGCCGCCTGCCTGGCGGGAACGCAGTGCCCGCTTGTGCAACACAAAGCGGCCCCGGCGCTACTTGCGCCGAATTCCATAAAACCTGCCCCCTCTCCAGGAGGGGGGATATCTTCCGATTTTTTGCCGTTAGCCATGCTGCAGCGCGGTTCCATATGCATTTGGAATTGTGCTGTTTAGGCCATAACAAGACGGCGCGACGCGAAGACGATCGCCCAGAACATCACAAATAGAAAAAGCGGGAGCGGGATTGCAGCGTAACGGTTCGCATTGGCGATTCAAACCATGACTCATGGACCATTCCGCAGCGCTAACGTCCCAACGGGACAAGGGGATCAAATCGTGAATTTCAAACTCCCGACCATCAAGGGCAAGCTCGTGCTGAGCTTTAGCCTGCTAGCCCTCATCGCGCTATCCATTTCCGCTTTGTCGCTACGCGCGCTGAGCCAGACCACGGACGGTTTCTCCCGCTACCTGCGTGGCATCAACGCGCGCGCCGAAGTTGCCGCGCAGGTGAGGACCGCCGTCGACCGGCGCGCCATCGCGGCGCGCAACCTGGTTCTGGTCACCAGCCCCGAGGACCTGGCCCTGGAGAAGGCAGCCGCATTGCGCGCGCATGACGATGTGCAGGCGCAACTGGCAAAGCTCAAGGACATGGTGTCAGGCAACAGCGATGCCAGTGACACCGCGCGCAACCTGGTGCGCGAGATCGATCGCGTGGAATCGCGCTATGGTCCCGTGGCCACCGCCATCGTCGACCTCGCGCTCGCCGCCAAGCGCGATGAGGCCATTGTCAAGATGAACAACGAATGCCGCCCCTTGCTGGGGGCGCTGGTCAAGGCGACCGACGCCTATACCGAGTTCACCAAAGGCCGCCAGGTCGATACGGTGCGCATGCTGGAGGAAGAGTACGCCGCACAGCGCAACCTGCTGATCGTCATGTCCATTGCCGCCGTGGTGCTTGCCGCGGTGGGCGGCCTGCTGATCACGCGCTCCATCACCCGGCCCATGCAAACGGCCGTGGACGTGGCGCAAACCGTAGCGCGCGGCGATCTGGGCAGCCGGATTGCGGTGGTGGCGCGGGACGAGACCGGACGCCTGCTGGCGGCCCTGCGTGACATGAACGAGCGCCTGACGGAGATCGTTTCCCGCGTGCGCCAGAGCAGCGCGAGCATCGCCGGGGCGTCGACGGAGATCGCCGCGGGCAATGCGGACCTGAGCCAGCGCACCGAAGAGCAAGCGGCATCGCTCGAGGAAACCGCCGCTAGCATGGAAGAGCTGACCACCACGGTACGCCTGAGCAGCGAGAACGCCCGGCAAGCCAACGAACTGGCCCGGGAGGCTGCCGACATCGCGCAGAGCGGCAGCACGGCGGTTGGCCGCGTGGTCGATACGATGCAAGGCATCAGCGCCAGCTCCACCAAGATTGCCGACATCACCGGCATGATCGAAGGCATCGCCTTCCAGACCAATATCCTCGCGCTCAACGCCGCGGTGGAAGCTGCCCGCGCCGGTGAGCAAGGCCGCGGCTTCGCCGTGGTGGCCAGCGAGGTGCGCAGCCTCGCGCAGCGCTCGTCAAGCGCCGCCAAGGAGATCAAGGAACTGATCGCGGGCTCGCTCAAGCAGATCCAGGACGGTTCCACGCTGGCGGGCGAAGCCGGGCAGACCATGAGCTCGGTGACCAAGGCGGTCGCGCGCGTGAGCAGCATCGTGGAAGACATTGCCAGCGCGTCGATGGAACAAAGCCGCGGCATCGAGCAGGTGAACCAGGCGATCTCGCAGATGGACCAGGTGACCCAGCAGAACGCTGCCATGGTGGAGCAGGCCGCCAGCGCGTCGCGCGCGCTGCAGGAACAGGGCCAGGAACTCAATGAGGTGGTGGCGTTCTTCCGCCTGCCGGGCGCTGGCGGCGCTGGGCGGCCGCATGCACCGGCGAGTGACCGGGAAGCACGCCTCCGGCGCTCCGCCGCAGTGGCCTGATCGCGCGTTTGCGTTCCCGGTGAGGTTGGCGTGGGCCAGCGCCCCGGAGTCATCCCGGGTGTCGCTGGCACATTGAAGAACATGATTTTTATCCTGGCCCACCGTCATTGAATTTAATCGAAATTCCGGCTCCTCATAGGTCGGAGGCCAAAGCAGCACATTCCATTTCGCCGTACGCCGGGAGACATTGCGCTATTAAGTTTCTTCTTAATAAATAAAAGTGCCGCAATTGAGATATTTTCGGTTACTTCATTTTCCTGCTACTCCGGGGATTACCCAATTTCAACTTCGCCACTATGGTGGCTTACTGTGCCGGTGGATGCGGAGCTTCTCAGGTGCTCCATTGGCCAGATTGGCCGCATCGCACAGTATGTGAACGTGCCGGCAGGCCGACATCCGGTCGTAGGAAGCCAGGAATTGGAGATGTAGAGCTGTGGCAGTTGAACGACCCGTGATTTATCTAGTCGATGACGATGACATTGTGCTCTGGACACACCATGAGTTGCTTCGTGGCCTTGGCACGGATATCAGGACATTTGTTTCCGCTCGCGATTTTGTCGAATCGTACCGGCCGGCGCCGGTTGAATGCCTGGTCTGCGATCTGCGCATGCCGGGGATGTGCGGCCTGCAGGTGCAGAGCCAGTTGGCCGGCAAGGGCGTTCTTCCCCCTACCATCTTTGTTTCCGCATACTCCGAGGTCCCTTCGGTGGTCAAGGCGATCAAGGCGGGCGCGCTCGATTTTCTGGAGAAGCCCGTCGATGGCGCCATGCTGGTGCAGAAGGTGCGGGGCGCGCTGGAACGCAGCCGGCAGATGCTCGAGCAGAGGCGGGCCTCGGCCGACAAAAGCACGCGGCTTGCACTCCTGACCCCGAAGGAGCGGCTAGTCGCCTGGCATGTCACGACCGGCAAGACCAGCAAAGCGATTGCCACGGAACTGGGAATCAGCGTGCGCACCGTGGAAAATCACCGGGCGCACTTGATGGAGAAACTGCAGGTCAAGTCCGCGATTGAATTGACAACGCTGCTTCTCGACTGACCCATCCTGTCCGGCCGCCAATGAAATAGACGTCGCGAAAGCCAGGAATCAATGGCCCGTCGGCTGCCGGCACGGGGCAGGAACGCTGCCCCGGCTTTATGCTTCGCGACTCGTCGCAGGAAATCATGATCAAGCGTTACTTCAGGAGTCTGCGAGGGACAGGCGGGAGAGAGGTCCGCCAGAATCTCATCATGACGGCGGTCGCCGTGGTCTTGCTGCTGGTCTTGAGCCACGAGGTGCTCCGGGGCCTTGAAAGGCAATTTCATCGGAGTGCCGAAAGCCGCCTGAAAGCCGTGCTGGAGGCGATATCGGACCTGAACCGGACGATGGGCGAGGATTCGGCGGGGCGAGTCGGGAGCATTGCCGAGAACCCTGCCCTGATAAAGCTGGTGAAACGTATCCTGGCCGATCCCGGCCGGGCCGATTTGCTGACTGAATTCGATCAGTGGATCCTGCCGATCTACAGGAGCCGGGGCTTCGACGGCTATGCCCTGATCCGGCCGGACCATACCGTTCTTGCGGCGAGCAGCCCGCGCTATGTCAACTTTTCGGACCTGACCGAGCAGACCATACGCACCCTGCGGGGGGCGCAGGCGCTTGGATTTGCCATCTCGCGGCCTACTGTCTCGACGCTGCCGCTCATGGTACAGGGCGTCGAGCAGCCGGCCGGGATGTTCTATCAGCTTGCGTGCGCGCGCATCGATGCGGATGGACGGATCGCGGGCTTCCTGTGCCTGCGTGTCAATCCCTACGTGAGGTTGTTCAAGATTCTCAAGGCGGGCCGGATCGGCGAAACGGGCGAGGCTTACGTGATCGATTCCGCCGCGCGCATTATCTCCCCGACCCGCGCCTCGGAGCACGATCTTGCGCCCGGTCATACGCGCCAGGACGTCTCCGGGGCGGCGTGGGAAGGCGTGCCCGGCAATCGGCGTGCCGCCAATCCGCCGGAACGGGGCCGCACTGGCGATGCCCCGACGACACTTGCCCTGCAACTGCTGATGGATAAAGGCAAGGAGGCGGTGGACGCCGAAGGCTATGACGGTCATGACGGACACAAGGTCATTGGGGCCGCCCGATGGCTGGCTGACCAGGACATGGGGCTGGTCGTCGAGCTGCAGGTTGACGAAGCCTATCAGTCGTACTTCCTGGTCCGCACGGCGATCGCGAGCCTGGCCGCGATCGCGATCGGGCTGATCCTTGCGCTGGCGGCATTCCAGTGGCGCGTGCGCCGCGGCGTGCGCGAGAACGAGGCGCGCATGCGCGCATTCCGCGAGAACGCGCCGACCGGGCTGGCCTACATGAGCCCCGAGGGCGTGGGCATCATGGCCAATCGCGCTTATGAGGAAGGCCTCGGGGTGGCGCCAGGCGTTGCCGTGGGATGCCGCGTCTGGGACATCATCCCGAATCGGCGCATCGCACAGATCAGCCGCGCTATGCACGAGCTGGTACTGGCCAGCGGACTAACCCAAAACCAGGTGCATACGACCAGCCCGCGGGACGGCGAAGAGCGCATCTTCCGCGTGGTCAAGTTCCCGGTGCGGGGGCCGGACGATGCGGGCATCATCGGCGTCGGTACGGTGGTCGCAGATATCACCGAGCAGGAGCGCACCCGACAGGCCCTGGAGGTGCTGACCAACACGCTGGAAGCACGCGTCGAAGAGCGAACGCTGCAACTGACGGCGGCCCGCGAGGCGGCCGAATCGGCTGCACGCGTCAAGGCGAAGTTCCTGGCCAACATGAGCCACGAGATCAGGACGCCGCTGAATGCCATCATCGGCATGTCGCATCTGGCGCTGAACCGCGAGCGCGCGGACAAGCTGGATCGCTATCTGGTGCGCATCGGCGCGTCCGCCGGGCACTTGCTGGGAATCGTCAACGATATCCTGGATTTCTCCAAGATCGAGGCGGAAAAGCTGACCATCGACGCGCGCGAGTTCTACCTGTCGGAACTACTGGACCGCGTGACTGGCCTGTTCTGGGAAACGGCGGAAGCGAAAGGCATCACGATGTCCATCTTCACGTCCCCGGCGATTCCGCTTCGGCTGGTCGGCGATCCGCTGCGTGTCGGGCAGATCCTGATCAATTTCCTGAGCAATGCGCTGAAGTTCACGGATCGCGGCGAGGTCTGCCTGCGGGTCAGGGAGACGCTCGTGCGCGACAGCCATATCGGCTTGTGCTTCGAGGTCGAGGACACGGGCGTAGGCATTGCACCGGAAGCGTTGCCGGCGCTTTTCACGCCGTTCCAGCAATTGGACAGCGCGATGAACCGCCGCTTTGAAGGCACGGGGCTAGGGCTTGTGATCAGCAAGAAGCTGGCGGAACTCATGGGCGGGCGCGTCCTGGCGCGCAGCCAGGCTGGTGTCGGAAGCATCTTCTCGTTCGAGGTGTCGCTGGAGATTGCGGGCGCAGACCGGGCGGCCGCTCCGGGCTCCGGGCTTTCGCATTCGGCGATGGCGCCATCGGATTGCCGCTCGCTCGCCGGGCCGGCGTGGCAGGCACTGCACGGGCGCAAGGTCTTGCTGGTCGAGGACAATCCGATCAATCAGGAGGTCGCGCGCGATCTTCTCGAACTGGTGGGCATGGACGTGCACGTTGCCGGCGACGGCCAGCGGGCGCTGGTGGCGCTCAAGGAACAGGTATTCGATATTGTGCTGATGGACATCCATATGCCGGGCATGGACGGTATAGAAACCACCGGCGCGATTCGCCACGGCCTGGGTCTTCATGCCCTGCCGGTGCTGGCGCTGACGGCAGACGTGATGTCGGCGGACCGCGTCCGCTGCATCAAGGGCGGGATGAACGATCACATTTCAAAGCCAATTGACGCACAGGCGATGTTCCGCACCATTGCGGCATGGCTACCGCCCATCGCCGTGCCATCGGGCACGGCTCGCGGCCCGGCAGGTGCGGCAGGTGCGGCGATGGCGGTGTCGGCGCGGGCGCGGCCACAGGCGTCGGCGGTGACACAGGCCCTGAAGGGCGTACCGGGCCTGGATGCCGCTGCGGGGATCAAGCTCTTGTTCGGTCGCGAGGATCTTTACATCAATCTGGCCAGGCGCGTCTGCGCCGAACGCGCGGACGTGGTCACGCAGATCCATGAGGCCATCGGGGCCGGCGACTTTGGCCAGGCAAGCCTACATGTCCATGGCATGAAGGCCGTGCTCGGCATGCTTGGGGCGGCCGAGCTCGCGCAGGCATGTTCGGTGCTGGACCGTGGCTTGCAGGTTGACCGGGCGGATGCCGTGGCGCTCGCCACGCTGGCCCGGGACTTTCCGGCGCTGATCGCCAACCTGCGCTCGGCGTGCGCCGTGGGCGCGGTATAAAAAGAGTCCAGAGCCAGCCCGGCGCGTGAATCTGGCACTTCATCTGCAGGTGGGGACACGGGGAGTGCTGTTTCCCTGCAAAAATCGGCCATGCTGGTAAGCCTCACGCGCAAAGCACGCTCTGGACCGGAAAAAAGGGGGCCGGCCATGACATCGTTCCCCGGAACCGCCAACGTGTCAGCGGCTCTCCACACCGACCGGGGCAGCGCACAGGTCGAGTCCGGCGCACAGCAACCTGAGTGACCACAGTTCAGCCTGGGTGAATGCGCCGTCGATCGTCACCCATGGGTAGCGGACACCGGAGATCGTATTCTCGAAGGCGATCAACGTCGCATCGCTGTCGACGGCGCACACGAAGCGCCGGATGCCGATCCTCGGATGCCGTACCTCATAGCGCGCGCGATGCTGGAGCCGGAACTCGTTCTTGCCTTCCCGGGTCACGATCGTTATCGCGTGCTCCGGCAGTCCGGGCGCGAGCGCATTGAGCACGCAGCTTAGCCAGTCGTCATACGCCAGTGAGGTTTCGCCGTTGCCCACCGCCGTCATCCACTGGTCGATGCGCAAGGTGTGGCGAACAGTTAGCTGATGAGATTCCATGCCTCATGATGGCTTGGCGATGGCCGCCGCGAAAGAGTGGAATTACTCAGTCCGCACACCCCGTATCCGCATCCGTTACCAGGGGAAAAATGGGGGAGGGGGAGAGTATTTTTACTCTTTCGGATCCAGCGCGAACCAATGACAATGCGGCCGTTGCTTCGATTCAGCGAAAGACGGGCCTTGATGCCTGCATGGACTCGCTGTTGGTCGGGCAACATGCCGGTGTGGCGTGTGGCGGTGCCGGCAATGCGGACACGTCTTCTGACGTAGTCGGCGTGCATTGAATCGATTGCGGGGGTGTCAGTGTCAATGCCATGCGACCGATGTCCGTTTCTCTTGGGAAGGCCCACTTCGGTGGGCTTTTTTTTTGCCTGCGCCCGCCGGGAGCGTGGTTAACGGCAGCGGATGCCAATACTTGATCCCCTCCGCAAGGGGGGGCTGAATTGCTGCGCAAGATGGCCGTTATGGCAAGACAGGGGCCGGGACGCGCCTGGGGTTGTTGCGTCCCGTGCAATCTGTGGCCTGGCCCGGGCGATAAGCGAACCGGTGCGAGTAATCCGCTATGTCAACGCAATATGACGGTAAGTCTTTCGAAGCGCGCCGGAAACGCCGTCATCTTGCCTGCCCGGCAAGTATCCCGACCTGAATCTCCCCATGCGCTCTGATAATTCCGACGCCCAGCCCACGATTCTTGTGGTGGATGATCTTCCAGAAAACATCGCGATGATGGCCGCGTTGCTTCAGGATCGCTATCGGGTGAAGGTGGCGACCTCGGGCAGCGCGGCGGTGCGCATCGCCACGGCAGCGCCGCCAAGCCTGATCTTGCTTGACGTGATGATGCCGGACATGGACGGCTACGAAGCGTGCCGGCAGCTCAAGGCGAACCCGGCCACCATGGACGTGCCGGTGATCTTCCTGACGTCCCGTACCGGCGAGCACGACGAGACGCGCGGGTTCCAGGTGGGCGCGGTGGACTACATCATGAAGCCGCTCAGCCCGTTGGTGATGCACGCGCGCATCGCCACCCATCTCACCCTCAAGAACGCCAGGGATTTTCTCCGGGACAAGTCGGCCTACCTGGAGCAGGAGGTGCAGCGGCGGCTGCGGGAGATCTCCGTGATCCAGGACGTCACCATCATGGCCATGGCATCCCTGGCGGAGACACGCGACAACGAGACCGGCAACCACCTCAGGCGCACCCAGCACTACGTGCGCCGCCTGGCGCAGGCGCTGCGCCACCATCCTCGCTTTTGCGACGAGCTCAACGACGAGACCATCGAGTTGTTGTTCAAGTCGGCCCCGCTGCATGACATCGGCAAGGTCGGCATCCCCGATCGCATCCTGCTCAAGCCCGGCAAGCTGACCGCCGAAGAGTTCGAGGTCATGAAGACCCACACCACGCTGGGGCGTGATGCCATTGCGCATGCCGAGGCTCAGTGCGGCACCCCGAACTCCTTCCTGCGCTACGCCCGCGAGATTGCGCACTATCACCAGGAGAAATGGAACGGCAGCGGCTACCCCGACGGGTTGTCGGGCGATGCGATTCCTGTCTCCGCGCGCCTGATGGCGATCGCCGATGTCTACGATGCGCTTATCAGCCGGCGCGTCTACAAGCCCGCATTCCCGCACGAGCAGGCGGTAAGGATGATCGGTGAAGGGCGCGGCAGCCATTTCGATCCGGACATGGTGGACGCGTTCCTGGCCATCGCGCCTGAGTTCCTGGCCATTTCGCAGCGCTACGCGGACACCGACGCGGACCATGCGCGCGAGGCGGCATTGCTGGCCGCCAACGGCTATCCCGCCACCACGCCGCAAGCATGATGACCGCATCCGCCTCTGGATTGCTGGCCGCCTGGCGCGGGCGGGTGGCCACGCGCGCCGGTCTCCGGCGCTATGTCTATCCCGTGCTGCTGGTGGTGGGAGTCTGCCTGCTGGCCGGCGGCGCCGCCCAGCTGGTGTACGAGAACGACCGGGCCAACCTGGGCGCGCGGGTGGAGTCGATGCTGGCGACGTACGCGCGGCTGCTGGGGCTCTGGAGTGGCGAGCAACAGCGGCGGGTCGAGCGGATCGCGCGCCTGCCGGAAGCGCTCAGCCTCGCGCGCCCGCTGCTCTTGGCGCCAGGCCAGCCGTTGCCGGATGGCGAGGCGGTGGCCAGGTTCGAACGCTGGGTGACCCCGGTCTTCCAGAGCAGCGGCTACCTCGGTTATGTCCTGGCTACGCCGGACCTCAAGATCGTGGCGTCGGAGCTGCCAGGGCGCGCCGGCCGCCTGCTCTTGCCGGAACCTGCCCAGACGGCCCGGCGGGCGCTGCAAGAGGGCAGCGCGGCCTCGCCGCCTTATCCTGCCCCGGAGCGAACCCGGGACCCGTGGGGCACGCTGGTGGACCTGCCGTTCCAGGTGGTGTGCGCCCGGCTGCTGGACGCGGGACGCGCCATTGGCGTGCTATGCCTGCGGCTGGATCCCGGTGCCGTGATGCTGCCGATCATCGCGGCCGGCCAGTTCGGCCGCACCGGTGAGCTCTACGCCATCGACGCCCGGGGCCGGCTGGTGTCTCCCAGCCGCTTCGGCCCGGAGCTGGAGGCCAAGGGCCGGCTGGCGCCGGGCACCGCGTCCATGCTCAATGTATGGGCCCGGGTCCCTGGCCAAAGCGGCAAGGACGGGGGCAGCGCCCAGCCGGGCGGCCCGCTGACCCTGGTTGCCGAGCGCTTGCTGCGCGACCATGCCTCCGTGCTTGCCTACGACTATGCCGACTACCGTGGCCAGCGGGCCGCGGGCGCAGGCATCTGGGTCCCCGGCCTGGAGATGGGCTTGATCGTGGAGCAGGACATGGGCGAAGCGTTCGCCCCGTACCTGTTTACCCGTGACGTTCTGGCGGCGCTGACGGCCATCATCCTGCTGTTGATCGGCACCGCCACGTGGATCGCGCGGCGCGACGGCAGGCGCCTGGCGGAAAGCCAGGAAAGGATGCGCGCGATGCTCGAGCACTCGCCCGCCATCATGTCGCTCAAGGACCGCGATCACGCCATGCTGGCCCTCAACCCGGCCATGCTGGCGCTGCTCGGCGCGAGCGAGGGCGAAGTCCTGGGCAGGTCCGACTGGGATTTCGGCGCCAACCCGGATGTCGCGCGGGCACGCTGGGACATGGAGGCGCGCGTGATGTCCTCGGGCAAGGCCGAGGAGCACGTCTACGCGATGGAGACGCCCCATGGCGAGCGCCATCTCCAGGTGACGCGCTTCCCGGTGCGCAACCCGGCTACCCATGAGGTGGTGGGGGTCGGCGCGGTGGGCATCGATATCACGGAGCGGGTCGAGGCCAACCACCGCCTGACCGCGTTGTCCCAGACGCTGGAGCGCCGCGTCGAGGAACGTACGCGCGAGCTTGCCGAGACCAATGCCGAGCTGGTCGTGGCCAAGCAGGCCGCGGAGAGCGCCGCGCATGCCAAGGCCAGCTTCCTGGCCAATATGAGCCACGAGATCCGTACCCCGATGAATGCGGTGATCGGCATGGCGCATCTGGCGCTGCGCACGCGGCTCGACGACAAGCAGCGCGGCTACCTGGAAAAGATCCAGCATTCCGGCCAGCATCTGCTCGAGATCATCGATGACATCCTGGACCTGTCGAAGATCGAGGCCGGCAAGCTGGAGATCGAACGGATCGATTTTTCGCTGGAGCGGATGCTGCGCACGGTGAGCGACCTGGTGGCCGAGCGGGCCGTTGCCAAGCACCTCGAGCTGATCGTCGAAGTCGCCCCGGACGTGCCGGACTCGCTGCGCGGCGATCCGCTGCGCCTGCGCCAGATCCTGATCAACTTTGCCAACAACGCGGTGAAGTTCACGCACCAGGGTGAAATCGTCATACGCGTCGAGCGCCACGGCGACGGGCAATGCCAGCCCCGCATCCGCCTGCGCTTCGAGGTGCGCGACACCGGCATCGGCATCGACCCCGCGATCTGCGCGCGCCTGTTCCAGAGTTTCGAGCAGGCCGACGCCTCGACGACCCGGCGCTACGGCGGCAGCGGCCTGGGCCTGGCCATCTGCCGCCGTTTGGTGGAGTTGATGGGCGGCACCCTCGGGGTCGAAAGCACGCCGGGCAAGGGCAGCAACTTCTGGTTCGAGCTGGACCTGCTGGCGGGCAAGAAGCGGCCTGCCAGCGCCATGGTCGCGCCACAGCTGGCGGGCTGCCGCCTGCTGGTGGCGGACGATCACGACTACGCCCGCCAGGTCATCATTGCCATGCTGCGCAACTTTGGCTTCCGCGTGGACGAGGCGGGTTCCGGCCGGGCCGCGCTGGCAAGGATCGCCCAGGCCGACGAAGCCGCCGATCCCTACCAGGCCGTGTTCATCGACTGGAAGATGCCTGGCCTTGACGGCATCGATACCGCTCGCCATATCGACGCCATGCGCCTGCGCCACCCGCGCCCGCGCCGCGTCATGATTACCGCCCATGGCCGCGAGGAGGTGTTGCGCGAGGGCGAGCGATCGGGCTTTGACGCGACGTTGATCAAGCCGGTGAGCGCATCGCTGCTGCTGGAGGCGACGGTGCGCACGCTGTCCCCGGACAATGACGCGCCACCGGAGGCGGCAGAGCCGCATTCAGCGGCGCTCGACGCCATGCCGGAGTTGCCGAGCGCGCGCGTGCTGCTGGTAGAAGACAACGACATCAACCGCGAGGTCGCGGTCCACTTGCTGCAGGCCGCGGGCATCTACCCCGATACGGCCGAGAACGGTGCCGTGGCGTTGCACCTGCTCCAGGCCGGCGCTTACGACCTGGTCCTGATGGACGTGCAGATGCCCGTGATGGACGGGTTCGAAGCCACCCGGCACATCCGCGAGCAGGAGAAGTTCGCAAGCCTGCCGGTGGTGGCGATGACGGCTAACGCGTTGCCGGAAGACCGGGCGCGCTGCCTGGCGGCCGGCATGAACGACCATATTGCCAAGCCGATCAGTCCGCCGGCCTTCTATGCCATGCTGCGCCAGTGGCTGGCGGTGCCGGGCGGCGACGACGCGGCCCCGTCAGCCGGGTCCCGGCCGGCCTGGGTGGACGCGCTGGCAAGCTCTGCGCATCTTGACGTCGGCGGCGGCCTGGGCCGCGTCAGCGGCCGCGCGGAGGTCTACCGGCAGTTGCTGGAACGCTTTGCCAGCGGTTACGCCGACATGCCGGATCGGATCGGCGAGCGGCTGGCCCGCGGCGACCGCGACGGCGCGTTATCGCTCGCGCACTCGCTCAAGGGCCTGGCCGCCAATCTCGGTGCCATGTCGATCTCGAGCGCAGCGGCTACGCTGGAGGCGAGCCTGCAACTTCCACACGCGCCCGGGCGACCCGACCCCGTCACGCTGCTGGCAGCCTTGCGCACTACCTTCCTGCCATTGCTGGCGACCTTGCGCACGCACCTGCCAACCGGGCCCGCAGCGCAGGATGATGGCGCGCCGGATACGTCCGGCCCCCCGGCGGATCCCGATGCCACGCAGGAGGCCGTGCTCCAGCTCCTGCGCGAACAGCTGGAAGAGGGCGACAGCGCGGCCAACAACACCTTTGCCCGCTACCGCGACGTCTTTACCCGCCTGCTGTCCGCCGATGGCTGCCAGCGCCTGCAGGCACAGGTCGAGCGCTACGACTACGTGGCGGCGCTGGCCACGCTGGATAGCGGCGTCGCGCCCTAGGGACGGCCTCGGCATCCCCGGCTAGCGAGAATCGCTTCGGGTACCTGTGGCGGTGCACGCCGTGAGGCGTTTCGATCGCAAGAAACGGAGTTCTTGCGATCGAATTGAGGAATATAGTGTCCTCACACCAAGCAGTTCTTGAACGTGATCATGCATAGAGATGCCAATACGCCAGGGGCGCCTTCGCTGGATGACGAGCGATGGGAGGCCGTGCAAGCGCGAGATCCTTCGGCAGACGACAAGTTCGTCTACGGAGTCAGGACGACGGGGATTTATTGTCGTCCGAGTTCCTCGGCCCGTCTCCCGAAACGGGAGAACGTCGAGTTCTTCGATTCCGCCGAAGCCGCGGAAGCTGCCGGTTACCGATCCAGTCGACGTGTCTCTTCGGATCGAAGTGCCGCGGCTGCCCAGCGTGCCGCCCTGGTCGCCGAAGCTTGCCGACTGATTGACGTCGCGGAGGTCCAGCCCAATCTCGAAGCGCTGGCACTGCAAGCTGGCATGAGCATGTTTCACTTCCATCGGATATTCAAGGCCGAGACTGGCTTGACGCCGAAAGCGTACGCGAGCGCGTCGCGTGCTCGGCGGCTGCGCGAGGAACTCGCCGGCGCCCAGACCATTACGAATGCAATCTACGAGGCCGGGTTCAATTCGAACAGTCGCTTCTACGAGGCATCCGACGGCATGCTCGGAATGCGCGCACGGGACTATCGGGATGGCGGCCAAAACGCGGTAATCCGCTTCGCGGTCGGCCAGTGCTCACTGGGTGCCATCCTGGTCGCGCAAAGCCAGCGGGGCATCTGCGCGATCTTGTTGGGAGATGACCCCGACCTTCTTGTGCGTGATCTGCAGGATCTGTTCCGCAAAGCAAGTCTCGTCGGCGGGGACGCGGAATTCGAGAGACTGGTCGCGAACGTTGTCGGTTTCGTCGAGGCGCCGGCAATCGGGTTGAATCTTCCGCTCGACGTCCGGGGTACCGCGTTCCAGGAGAGAGTCTGGCAAGCGCTTCGCGAGATTCCGCCAGGTGCGACGGCCAGCTACGCCGAGATCGCAGCCCGTATAGGTTCACCGAATGCCGTGCGCGCAGTCGCCCAGGCTTGCGGCGCAAATCATATCGCGGTGGCCATTCCTTGCCATCGCGTTGTCCGGCGAGATGGCGACATCTCCGGATATCGATGGGGCGTTGAGCGCAAGCGGGAATTGCTCAAGCGCGAGGCATAGTCCCGCAATGCCAAAGCCGGACCATGAACGCGAAAGTGATGGCCGGCTGGGATTGGCCAGGTTCGAGCGCCGAACTCGATCAAGAGGGATAGTCTGTCCTGCGTTTTGCTGGCGTCAGCATCACGATGGACGGACCGCGAACAACGAGGCTCTGTGTCTGTCGACGGGCCAAGCCCCGGCAACATCAGGTGCGATTGATCGACACGCCTCCGTCAACCAGCAGCGCCGCGCCGGTCATGAATGACGAGGCGCCGGACGCCATGTAGAGGACCGACTGCGCAAGCTCCTCCGGTGTAGCGATGCGTTTGAGCGCGTGTAGTCCTGCCACATGCGCCATGGCTTCGGGCGACGCACTCATTGTGCGCCCCATGGGCGTGTTGACTCCACCAGGAAGGATCGCATTGACGCGAATGGCCTTCGGTCCAAACTCCGCGGCGAGCGATTGCGTCAACCCGATCAATCCCGCCTTGCTGGCGGCGTAGGCTGCGACGCCGGGGAAACCGACGGTGTACCCAACGAAAGTCGAAGTGAAAATGAGGCTTCCGGCGCCGCGAAGTGCCATCGCGGGGATCTGATACTTCGCGCCAAAGAACGCGCTGGTGAGGTTGGTGTCAATGGTCTCGCCCCAACCCGTCGCCGAGACGCCCGGCGTAGGCCCCATTTCGCCGAGAGTCCCCGCGTTGTTGAACGCAATGTCCAATCCTCCGAAACGGTCAACGGCCGTCTGAACGAGAGTCCGTGCATAGGCCTCCTCTCTGACGTCGCCTGCGACGTATGCAGCCGCTCCGCCATTTCCAGTGATTTCCCTCACAAGGTCTTCCAGCTCAGCCTTGCGACGAGCGCCAACGACCACCGCTGCGCCCTCACGGGCAAAAAGTAGCGCGGTCGCGCGTCCAATCCCGGAACTGGCGCCGGTGACGATGGCGACTTTGTTTGCAAGCGTATTCACTCTTCTTTCCGATGTTCAAATTGATCAGCCGTCAGTCTGCTCGCCTATCGAGGCGCAAGAACTCCGTTTCTTGGCATTGAATTGCGGCGAAATTGAAAGACACGACAGCCGCCGATCACCGATCTCAACAAGGGCAATCTCGCTCGGGGCAGTGTTGGAAAAAGCGCAACTACGCGTACGGCTTCAAGAAAACCGTGTGGATACCGAGCCCTTGCCTCAGTGCCTCGGTGCCTCAGTGCGCGTGCCGGTGATGCGTATCCGGATAGTGCGGGTGCTTGTGCACCAGCGGCTCGTGCCGGTGCAGGTGCCGGTGCGGCTCCTGCCCGTCCCAGTCGAAGGCATGCTCGTGCTGGTGGTGCGCATCGTGGCGATGCGCGTGGCTGTGCTCGGTCGCCTCGTGGCTGTGCTCGTGCTCATGATGCTCGCGCAGGTGCAGCCACACGCCCAGCGCCATCAGCAGTGCCGCCACGTAGAACACCGGCTGCGGAGCCTGCGGCCACATGGCGAACGCGATCACCACGCCGAACAGCGGCGCCACGGAGAAATACGCGCCGGTGCGTGCGGTCCCCAGCAGCCGCAGCGCGATGACGAACAGCGCCAGGCTCACGCCGTAGCCGAGGAACCCGATGATCATGGCCGCGCCCAGCGCGGGCAGCGCCGGCAGGTGGTCACCGCCGGCCAGTGCCAGCCCGGTGTTGCACACGCCGGCCACCAGCCCCTTGATGCAGGCGATCAGCATGGCGTCGTTGCTTGACACCTTGCGCGTCAGGTTGTTGTCGATGGCCCAGCACAGGCACGCGCCGACGACCAGCAAGGCGCCGGCGGACAGCCCCAGGCTGCCCGGCTGCCAGGACAACAGCAAGCCGCCCGCCACGATGGCAAGCATGCCAAGAACGATGTGGCGGCTGGCGTTTTCCTTGAAGACCACCCAGGCGATCAGCGCGGTGAATACCCCTTCCACGTTCAGCAGCAGGCAGGCCGATGCCGCGCTGGTGCTGGCCAGGCCGGTCATCAGCAGGGCCGGCCCGGCCACGCCGCCGGCCAGGATGGCACCCAGCAGCCATGGCGTCTCCTGGCGCGGCACGGTGAGCGGGCTTGCTGCGGCGCCGCTCCTGCTGAGCCGCAGCGCGAGCAGGATGCCAAGCCCCAGCCCGCTGCCCAGGTAAAGCAGGCCGGCCAGCAGCAACGGCGGGATCGACCCGGCCAGGGCCTTTGCAAGTGGCGTACTTGCCCCAAACAGCAGGGCGGCGGCCAGGGCGGGGGCGGCGGTTCGGATGGTCATGGGCAAGGCTGCAAGGCGTGGCAATGCCGTATTGTCGCGCCACGGCGTGGTGGCGGGGGATGCTATATATTTCAGCCTTGGACGCCATGCACGGCATGGCGGTTGCCCCTCTGGAATGCTATGAAAACCCCCTCGCAATACGTGGGCGGCTGGCTGATCTGCGCGGCTGCGCTGCTGATGCTGCCGGCCTGTGCCATTCTGCAGCCGGTGCAGGAAGGCCAGAAACTGATCGGCTCGCCGGAAAGCGCGGTGCGCGCGACCTTCGGTGAGCCCACCAATGTCTACCGGCTGGCCGACGGTTCCGTGCGCTGGATCTACTCCAAGCAACCGCTGGGCTATGAGGCCTACGCGGCCGATTTCGATGCCGGCGGAAAACTCACGAACTTCCGGCAGATGCTGGTCACTTCCGAGATCTACCAGGCCAAGGTCGATAGCTGGACCAAGCGCGACGTGGAAGAGCATTTCGGCAAGCCGCTCGAGCCGGTGCAGTACTACCCGCTGATGCAGCGCGACGTCTGGTCCTATCGCTTTCGCCAGGACGGCAACCTGTCCTCGCTGTTCAATTGCTACTTCGACAAGCAGGGCATCCTGCGGCAGGTGCAGATCACCCTGGATCCGCTGGGTGGGGATTCCAGCAGGGCGCCCTGATGCCCTGATGTGCGCCGGCATGGCCTGCAATCCATGTTTCGCCACAAGCTGAAACGTTTTCCCGCAGTGCGCGCCCACAATGGCGGCGAGCCCTTTCGGAGAGAACGCCATGCCAGCCCTGCCCAGCGCGGATGCACGCGCCAACCACGTCCAAGGCGCCAGCGGCCGCGCCCTGGACATGGCCCTGCTGCTGGCTTTGTCCACGCTCTGGGGCGCGTCTTACACATTCATCCGGCTTGGCGTGGCCACGATTCCTCCGGTCACGCTGATTGCGGCCAGGACGTTGATCGCCGGTGCGCTGCTGGTGGCGTGGATGGCGGCAAGCGGCATGCAGATCCCGCGCGGCGCGGCAGTCTGGCGCCGCTTTGCGGTGCAGGCCATGCTCAACAGCGTCGTGCCGTTCACGCTGATCGCGTGGGCCGAGCAATCGGTCCCGGCGGGGCTGGCGACGATCCTGAATTCTGCGTCGCCGGTGATCGCCGTACTGGGCACGTGGCTGGTCACGCGCCATGAGCGCATCACGGCGCGCAAGCTGTTCGGCGTGGTGGCGGGGCTAGCAGGCATCTGCCTGATCGTCGGCACCAGCGTGCTGGGCGGGCTTGGGCAGCAACTGCTTGCGCAACTGGCTATCATTGCCGCGACCGTCTGCTACGCCGGCGCGGCCATCTACGGGCGCTCGTTCAAGGACCTGCCCGCCGCCGCGCCCGCCGCGGGCTCGATGATCGTCGGGGCGGCGGTGCTGGTGCCGGCAAGCCTGGCTATCGACCGGCCCTGGACTCTGCATCCGTCGCTGTCATCGCTTGCGGCGCTGCTGGCGTTATCCGTGTTCTCGACCGCGCTGGCCTTTGTCATCTACTTTCGCCTGATACGTACGCTGGGGCCGGTGGGCACCACGGCGCAAGCCTATCTGCGCGTGCCGATCCGCGTGGCCATCGGTATCGTGTTTCTTGGGGAATCGCTGTCCGCGGGGGCGTGGGCCGGCCTGGCGTGTGTCGTCGCGGGCGTCGCCGCCATGACGATGCCTGCGCGGCACCGGCCAGTCCGGCAAGGGGAATAGGCCGCGGCCGAGGTATATTGTGGTTCGCGCCAGCCGGGCACTCCGCCCGGCACTTTTGCCCACACCATGGAACGCTTCACCATTTCGCTGGACAACCAGCTTGCCGCCGATTTCGACCGGCTGATTTCCGAGCGTGGCTACGATAACCGCTCCGAAGCGGTGCGCGACATCCTGCGCAGCCACCTGGACCGCTGGCGCGAGGCCTGCGATGCCGACGGCCCGTGCGTGGCCAACCTGTCGTACGTCTACAACCACCACGAGCGCGAACTGGCCGAGCGGCTGGCCCGCATCCAGCATGCCCATCACGACCTGACGGTGTCCACCATGCATGCGCATCTGGACGCTGAGAACTGCATCGAGACCGTGATCCTCAAAGGCCCGGCCAGCGCGGTCAGGCAACTGGCGGATGCCATCAGCAGCGAACGCGGCGTGCGCCAGGGCAAGCTCAATATCGTGATGGCCGAGGCCGACGCCGGCCATACGCACCTGCATTCACACCCACACCCGCATGACTGAACACCCTTAGGGCTTTTGCACCGGCACGGTGCGCGCGCTGGTATGAAGTTTGCTAAAAACTTCATACGTTTTCATATAACAAAAAATGCGCGCGTCCGTTTTTGCCACCCTGATCGTCAATGCCAGCCTCGGCGTCATCCACCAGGCCAACGCTGGGGGCCTGCAGCAGCCTGATGCACAGTTGCAGGCCGTGACCGTTCGCGGTTCTCGGGAGGAAGCCGCCGCCACGGGCGAGGCTGCCAGCCAGGGCTATGTCACGCGCGAGCAATTGGAGAGCCGGCCCCTGCTGCGCCCGGGCGAACTGCTTGAAACCGTGCCTGGCTTGATCGTCACGCAGCACAGCGGCGACGGCAAGGCCAACCAGTATTTCCTGCGCGGCTTCAACCTCGATCACGGCACCGACCTGGCCACCACCGTGGCAGGCATGCCCGTCAACATGCGGACTCATGCGCACGGCCAGGGCTACACCGACCTTAACTTCGTCATCCCCGAGCTGGTCAACGGTATTGCCTACAAGAAGGGGACGTACTTCGCGGAAGAGGGGGATTTCTCGGCGGCCGGCGCGGTCCGGATGGATTACGTCTCCAGCTTGCCGCAAGGCATCGCGCAGGTGGAGCTCGGCCAGCACAGCTATCGGCGCGCGCTGCTTGTCGACTCGTTCCAGGCGGGGCCGGGCGCGCTGCTGTATGGCTTCGAATGGCTAGGCGAGAATGGCCCGTGGGTGCTGCCGGAAGGCGTGCACAAGCTCAACGGCGTGTTGCGCTACACCTTGCCGCTGGGCGGCGGCGAGAGCCTGGGCATCACGGCGATGGCTTACAAGAACGCCTGGAATGCGACGGACCAGGTCCCGCAGCGCGCTATCGACCAGGGCCTGATCTCGCGCTTTGGTTATATCGATCCCACCGACGGTGGCGCATCGTCGCGCTACAGCCTCAGCGCCGACTGGCTGCGCCCGTTGCAGGACGGCTACCTCAAGGCCAACGCCTACGTGATCAAGAGCCGCCTGCAACTGTTCTCCAACTTTACCTACGCGCTGACAAATCCCGAGCGCGGCGACCAGTTCGAGCAGTTCGAGAACCGAGTGACCACGGGCGCCAACGCGTCGCGCACCTGGTTCGGCAAGCTGGCCGGGCGCGACACCGAGACCGAGGTCGGCGCGCAGTTGCGCTATGACCGGCTTGATCCCATCACGCTCGACAACACTGAGGCGCGGCAGGCTTACCAGCAGATTCGCAGCGATCGCGTCAACGAAACCAGCGCGGCGCTGTACGCGCGCAGTACCGTGCAGTGGCTTCCCTGGCTGCGCACCGTGGCGGGACTGCGCGCGGATTGGTTCTGGTATGGCGTTGCCAGCGATAATCCCGCCAATTCCGGACATGGCAGTGATGACATCGTCAGCCCCAAGCTGAGCGTGGTGCTCTCGCCCACGGCCAGGACGGATGTGTTCTTCAACTGGGGCCGCGGCTACCACAGCAACGATGTGCGCGGCGCCACCACCACCGTGGACCCGGCCACCGGAGATCCCGCTCAGAAGGTCAGCGTGCTGGTGCCCGCCACGGGCTACGAGATTGGCGTGCGCACGGGTGAGGTCCTGCCCGGCTTGCAATTGTCTGCCTCGCTGTGGCGCCTGGATATCGGCTCCGAACTGGTGTTTTCGGGCGACACTGGCACCACCGAGCCCAGCCGGCCAAGCCGGCGCACGGGCATCGAGCTCGCGGCGTACTACGTGCCGGCGCAGGGCATCATCGTGGATGCGGACGCCGCGTTCTCGCGCGCGCGGTTCCGCGATCACGAGAACATTGGCGACTATATTCCCGAGTCCATCCGGACCGCCGCATCCATGGGCCTATCCGTCAACCGGGGCCGCTGGTCGTTCGGCGCGCGCATGCGTTATTTTGGCCCGCGCCCGCTGATCGAGGACTACAGCGTGCGTTCCGCCTCGTCGTTCCTGGTCAATCTCAAGCTGGGCTATCGCGTGCACAAGAACGTGCGCCTCTTCGCGGAAGTGCTTAACGCGCTGGGCAAGCGGGCCAACGACATCGACTACTACTATGCGTCCCTGCTCAAGGGGGAGACTTCGCCGGTCGACGCCAGCGGAACGCCCACCGGCATCAACGACCACCATCTCCACCCTGCCGAGCCGCGCACGCTGCGCGTGGGTGTCACGTGGAACTTCTGAGGGCGGCCGCCGGCCCCTGGCTCAGAACCCGGCCTTGTGCACCGGGCCATCCCAGCCGTCGAGGTACTTGGGCAGGGCGTCGTCGACTTCCACCACGCGATGGCGATAGAACAGGTGCATGGCCGGCTGCAGAGTATCCGGCAGCGCGCCGCCGCAGGCCCGCGCGAAGAGGGTGTTCGGGATCACCGACATGCCCAGCCGGTTGATGCCAAAGAGCGTCTCGCCGCACTGCGGGCAAAACTGGCGCTGGAGCTGCCGGGTCGCATGGTGATAGGTGGCCAGGTGCTGCGCGCCGCGCGCCACCACCACGTTGGCCGGCTCCCAGGCCGTGGCGGCGAACACCGGCGTGGCATAGAAATCCCGGCAGGCCTGGCAATGGCAATTGGCTCTCGCCACCGGTTCTCCGGCAATGCGCAGCTGCACCTGGCCGCAAAGGCACTCCAACGTAGCGGGAATCTGCATTGGCGTTGTCTCCTGTTGTTTGTGTTGCCAGAATGGCGGAGTGCATTCTACTTTGCCGCGATGCAGGCTGCAGGGCGTGCCCTCCGGGCGCCTATCCCGACACGGCCGCATCCAGCATGGCGCCGAACAACCCGATCAGCAGCGCGATGGCCGAGGCGATGAACCAGCGCACCGTCTTGCGGTACTCGGGCACCTGGTCGTCCTCCACCCGCAGCGAGCGGAACAGGGCGATGATCTGCAGGCACACCGCCGCCACCAGCGAGATGGCGGCGAACAGCGCCTGGACGCTCCAGTGGCCGGGGCTCTCGAAGCCCCAGAAGCGCCAGAACGCCAGCGAGAAGCCCAGCAGGACCGTGATGGCGGTGATGATGCCTTGCCGGTAGCCGGCCGGCACGACCTGCGGCGGCGCGCCTGCCGCCTTGGGGGCGGGCGGTGGCGGGGCCGCGGGATCGGGGCCAGGATCGGCTTGAGAGGCGGTCATGGGCTGTCCTCCTGATCGGTGCCGCAAGGCCATGGAAGTGATGCAACGAGTATAGGCACTGGCCGGGCACGGGTGGCGGCGCGAACGCTCCCGCCTGGCTTTGGTATCCGCCCCTTTGTATCCGGCCTTTGTATCCGACCATCCGTGGCCGTCATCGACCCTCTACGGGCATTACAATGCGGCTTCAAAGCCGCCGCGTTGCCCGCAAGGCTGGCCGGCCTGTTTTTTTGCCTACGCCTAATCTCCTACCTCCTTATGTCCTCGCTTCCCCCCTCAGGTAATCGCATCTGGCTCGACGGCGCAGCCGGCAGCATCGAAGCCCTGACCGATGCCCCGCAAGGCTCGATCCGCGCGATCGCCGTCGTGGCGCACCCGCATCCGCTGCTGGGCGGCAGCGCGGAACACAAGATCCCGGTGGCGCTGGCCAGGATCTTCCAGGCGCGCGGCTTCCTTGCCGTGCGGCCGAATTTCCGGGGCGTGGGCGGCACGCAAGGCAGCCACGATGCGGGGGAGGGTGAGACGGACGATGTGCTTGCCGTGGTCCGGCAGATCCAGGCAGCGCACCCGGGCCTGCCGCTGGCGCTGGCGGGATTCTCGTTCGGCGCCTATGTGCAGACGCGCGTGGCGCAGCGCTTGGCTCAAAGCAGCGAGCCTGTCGCGCACCTGATCCTGGCCGGCATGCCGGCCGGGCCGGCGGCCGGCGGGCGCACCTACGACACGCCCGCGGTGCCGGCCGATGCCTTTGTCATCCATGGCGAGAACGACGCCAATGTGCCGCTGCAAGCGGTGTTCGACTGGGCGCGTCCACAGGAACTGCCGGTTGTGGTGGTGCCCGGCGCCAACCATTTTTTCACCGGCAAGCTGCCGGTGTTCCAGCGCGCCGTGGCGGAGTACCTGGATACCCGGCAGCGAATTGCCGGGGCCGCCAGCTAACGGGTAGCCAGAGGTCAGCCAAAGCCAGGCTAAAAGCGCGTCAATCCATGGCCGCATGCGCCACGGCATCGTCGTCGACGTGGCGCGTGGGCTTGATCAGCAGGATGAGTGGCACCACCAGCAGCGTGGCAAGGAACATGACCTTGAAATCGTTGAGGTAAGCGATCATCGCGGCCTGCTGGTTGATCGACTGGTTGAGCATGGCCAGGTCAGAGCGCGAGCCGCCGGCCAGCAGGGATTGCAGGGCCGGGTTGTACACGCTCACATTGGCCGCCAGGTCGGCGTGGGCCACCTGCGTGTTGCGCGTCATCAAGGTCTGGATCACGGAGATGCCGATGCTGCTGCCGATATTGCGCATCAGGCTGTAGGTGGCCGTGCCGTCCGCGCGCAACGCCGGCGCGAGCGTGGAAAACGTCAGCGCGCTCAGCGGCACGAACACCAGCCCCAGGCCAAAGCCCTGGATGATGCCGGGCCACACGATATCGGAGACCGACAGCACCACGGTGTACTGCATCATCTGCCACAGCGCGAAAGCGGAAATCAGGAAACCCGCAAACAGCAGCACCCGCGCGTCGATCCGCTTGAGCAGGCGTCCGGCCAGCAGCATGGAGAGCATGGTGCCGGCGCCGCTTGGCGCGGTAACCAGCCCGGTGGTGGCCACCGGATAGCCCATCAGGTTTTGCAGCATCGGCGGCAGCAAGGCGCGGGTGGCGTACATGACCGCGCCGATCACGAAGATAAAGCAGGCACCGGTGGCAAAGTTGCGGTCCTTGAGCAACTGGTATCGGAAGAATGACCTGGGCCCGGCCGTAGCGGTGTGCGCCAGGAAATACAGGAAGCTGACCCCCGCCAGGATGGCCTCGATGCGGATTTCCAGCGAGCCGAACCAGTCGAGCTGTTCGCCGCGGTCGAGCATGGCCTGGAACGCGCCGATGGCCAGGCCAAGCGTGATGAAGCCGAACGCATCGAACTTCACGGCCCGCGCTGGCGCCCGGTTGGGCAGGAAGGACAGCACGCCGAACAACGCGAACGCGCCAATCGGCACATTGATGAAAAACACCCATCGCCAGTTGTAGCTATCGGTCAGCCAGCCGCCCAGCGTCGGCCCCAGGATGGGCCCCACCATCACGCCCATGCCCCACACCGCCATCGCTTGTCCCTGCTTCTCGCGGGGGTTGATATCCAGCAGGATGGATTGCGACAGCGGCACCAGCGACGCCCCGAAAATGCCCTGTAGCAGCCGCGACGCCACGATCTGCGCCAACGTGTCGGACATCCCGCAGAACGCCGAAGCAATGGTGAAGCCGGTGATCGAGATAGCCAGCAGACGCTTGACGCTGAGCCGGTCGGACAGCCAGCCGGTGAGCGGCGTGGCGATCGCGGCAGCGACGATGTACGAGGTCAGCACCCAGGTGATCTCGTCCTGCGACGCCGACAGGCTGCCTTGCATGTGCGGCAGCGCCACGTTGGCGATGGTGCTGTCGAGCGTCTGGATCAGGGTCGCGGCCATGATCGCGATGGTGATCATGGGCCGGTTGAGCGGCATTTCTACGCGCCCGGCTACCGCTTCGGAAGACATGGATAAAACAACCTGGAGGGGTTGGGTTGGATGATAAGCATGCTTATTATACGGTCGCGCCAAAGCGTGGCAAGCCGCTTCTTGCGGGCGTTGCGGCGTGCCCGAAGGAGATCTTTGTACAATCGCGCCATGGAAACGAAACTGGAAAAGCGCTTTGGCTTCCTGGTCTCGGACGTTGGCCGCCTCAACGGCAAGCGGTTCGATGAACTGGCCAAGTCGTCCCTCGACCTCACCCGGGCACAATGCCGCGCGCTCGCCTACCTCTCGCACTACGGTGAGGTCAACCAGGTGCGGCTGGCCGAGCTGCTGGAAGTCGCGCCGATTTCGGCGGGACGCCTGCTTGACCGGATGGAAGAGGGCGGCTGGATCGAGCGCGTGCCCAACCCGGAAGACCGCCGTGAGCGCGTGGTGCGCATGACGCCCAAGGCGGAACGAGCGCTGGACAAGGCCCGGCGGGTCGGCGACGAGGTTGCGGCGGAGGCACTGGCCGGCCTCAGCGAGCCGGAGCGGGAGCAACTGATCGGCCTGCTCCAGCGCGTGCGGCAAAACCTGGGCACGATCGTCGATCGTTGAAGGCGGGCAGCACGCCCAGCCAAAACCCCTGAAATTCTCTACCCTGGCGTCTCAGACCAGTCGAGCCACGTCCTCCACAGCGTTATCCAGTTGCAGCTTCAGCAGCTTGAGCAAGCAATACAAGCCGTAAGCCTCCTCCGTCTTCTCGCTGTGCAGTTCCGCCAGTTGCAGCAGGCTATCCATCCCGGCGCTGACGCTTTGCAACTCCGCGCAACCGTTGGCGATGCGTTCGCGCAGGGCGCGATCCAGCGTTTCGATCCGGTCGATCAGTGCGGATACGAGGGGCTGTTCCTCGGCATTGGCGGGTCGCGTCATGCCGATCAGCTCGGCGATGAGATCGCCTTGCTTGCTGATGGCGGGGTGGGGGGCGGTGGGACCGCCGCCGCGCGTGATCGAATTGGGGCCGGCTCGGGCGCTAGGATACATGCAAGCTCCTGAAAGAAGGGGAGGCGACGTGGGCAAGACTAGGCCGCCTGCTTCAACGCGAGCGTGGCGGACGCGTAAAAGCATACTGCTTCCGCGGTCGCTCACCCTTAAGAAATATCTGGATTTGCGGGCCGGCGCGCGCCCTTGCGCTCAGTGCAAGGGCGCGTCCGCCTGGCGGGGGCGCCCATGTTCGAGCGGGTGGGTGCTGGTGAAGCGCAGCCTTGCCATCTGCTCGGCCGCATCCGATAGCAAAGCGCTCGCGTTGGCCATGGCCTGCTCGACAGTGATCGGGCCGGGCGCCAGGGAAAAGCAACCCGTGAAATGTGTTCCTAGCGCCGGCAGCGCGGCGGGGTCGATGGCGCCGCAAAGCAGCGAGGCGGGCACCCCGCAGGCAAGCGCGCGCTGGCAGGCGATCAACGGTGCCTTGCCGCTTAGCGTCTGCACATCGCTGCGCCCCTCGCCGGTGATCAGCCAGTCGGCGCCCGCGAGCGCGCCATCGAGGTCTATGCAGTCCGCCACGATGTCGGCGCCCGGGCGCATCTGCGCGCCAAGCATCAGCAAGGCGTAGCCGAGGCCGCCCGCGGCTCCCGCGCCTGCCGCGTTGCTGGCGCAGCGCCCGAGCGCCGGCTCCAGCAAGCTCGCGTAGCCGGCAAGCGCGGCATCGATGGTATCCACATCCTGCGCTTGCACGCCCTTTTGCGGGCCGAACACGGCAGTGGCGCCGTGCGGCCCGGTCAGCGGGTTGGTGACATCGCACATCGCTACCAGCCTGGTGGAGGCCAGCCGCGGGTCGAGCTGGCTGGCATCGATCGCCGCCAGCTGGGGCAGCGCGGCGGGCGTGGGCGGGATGTCGCGGCCCTGCGCATCCAGCAAGCGCAGCCCCAGGCCATGCAGCAGGCCGGCGCCGCCATCATTCGTGCTGCTGCCGCCAAGGCCGACGAAGATCTCGCGCTTGCCCAGGTCGAGCAGGGCCTTGATGGCATCGCCGAGGCCGGTCGTCGAGCGCTGCGCCACGGGGCATGCCATGCCCGCCGGATCGGTGATGCCGACGATTTCCGCGGATTCGATCACGGCGCGGTCGCCCGCGAGCAGCGCTACCGTGGCGATGTGCGCGGCGCCGTCCGCTCCGCGCACCTTGATGCCGGCGCGCTGGCCGCCGGCGGCCAGCATCGCGTCGATGGTGCCTTCGCCGCCATCCGCCATCGGGCGTTGCCGGATCGTCGCGCCGGGCAGCGCGCGCCGGATCCCGGCGGCGATGGCGGCTGCGACCTGGTCGGCCGCAAGGGAGCCCTTGAATGAGTCGGGGGCAATGACAATGATGGGATCGGGAAGGCTAGGCATAGGCGAGGCGGGGTGAACGGCGCTCACCGCAGGGCAGACGCCATACCGAGGAAAGGGGAAAAGTGGGGAAAGGCCATCGAGCGGCAGCAGGTACCGCCCGATGGCAAAGACTGCTGGCTAAGTCGTGCCCTCAATCCTTCTTGGCCGCGACTTCATGGTTGGCCATCAGCTCAAGCGCGCGGACCAGTGCGGAGTGATCCCAGTCCGAGCCGCCATGGCTTGCGCAGGCATTGAACAACTCCTGGCAGGTGGCCGTGTTCGGCAGCGACACGCCCATCTCGCGCGCGTTCGACAACGCAAGGTTCAGGTCCTTCTGGTGCAGCCCGATGCGAAAGCCCGGATCGAACGTCCGCTTGATCATGCGTTCGCCGTGCACTTCCAGCACCTTGGACGAGGCAAAGCCGCCCATCAGCGCCTGGCGCACACGCGCCGGATCCGCGCCGGCCTTGGAGGCGAACAGCAGGGCCTCGGCAACCGCCTCGATGTTCAGTGCCACGATGATCTGGTTGGCCACCTTGGCGGTCTGCCCCGCACCGTTGTCGCCCACCAGCGTGATGTTCTTGCCCATCAGCTCGAACAGCGGGCGCACGGTCTCGAACGTTGCTTGCGGGCCGCCGACCATGATCGACAGCGTGGCGTTGCGCGCGCCGACCTCGCCGCCGGACACCGGCGCATCCAGGTACTGGCAGCCAAGCGCGTTCACGCGCTCGGCAAACCCCTTGGTGGCAATGGGCGAGATCGAGCTCATGTCGACCACGATCTTGCCGGCGCTCAGCCCGGCGGCAATGCCGCCGTCGTTGAACAGCGCGGCTTCCACATGCGGCGTGTCCGGCACCATCAGGAAGATCACGTCCGCGCGTTCGGCCACTTCCTTGCCGGAGTGGCAAGCCACGCCACCACTGTCCAGCAGGGATTGCGGCACGCCGCTGCGGCTGGACAGGCTGACTTCGTGCCCGCCGGCGATCAGGTTGGCGGCCATCGGGGTGCCCATGATGCCAAGGCCAATAAATCCAAGCTTCACTTTCGTTCTCCGTTAGTCGATCTCAATGGCATCGCTTGCCGCCGGACGCCTGCGCAGCGGGCACCGCGATGCCGGTGCCTCAAATCTCTTGTCTTGATACTGCCTGAAACGCTGTCTGAATCGCCGTGTGAGATTCCTGACCCCAAAACGGGGCCGGCTCAGTATCCCGATATTTCGCCGCCGGCTGCCTGCCCGTCGCGCATCTGTGTCACCACCTGCCGGGCACCGGCCGCCATCAGGCGCGCATCGGAGCCAACGGTGACGAACTGGAAGCCTTGCTCGATCCTGCGCAATGCCGCTTCCGGCGCGCCGTTGTGGATGCCGGCGACCACGCCGTGCGCCTTGGCGCGGGCCACCACGTGCGCGATCGCCTCCGCGACGGGCGGATCGACATCGTCGAAGGTCGGGCGGCAGCCGAGCGCGAGCGACAAGTCGGACGGGCCGATATAAACCGCATCGAGCCCTTTGACCGACAGGATGTCGTCCAGGTTATCCAGCCCCTGCCTGGTCTCGATCATCGCGAAGACGACGATGGTTTCGTTGGCGCGCTCGGGATAGTCGGGGCCGCCATACAGCATGCCGCGGATCGGCCCGAAGCTGCGCGTGCCCATCGGCGGGTAGTGGGTGGCGGCGACCAGACGCTCCGCGTCTTCGCGCGTGTTGATCATCGGGCAGATCACACCGTATGCGCCGGCGTCGAGCACCTTCATCAGGATGCCTGGCTCGTTCCAGGGCACGCGCGCCACCGGCATGGTGTCGGTGGTGGAGATCGCCGTGAACAGGCTGAGGGCATCGCGGTAGTCCAGCGCGCCGTGCTGCAGGTCCACCGTGAGGGAGTCCCAGCCCTGGTGGGCCATGGTCTCCGCGGCAAAGCTGCTGGGGATGGACAGCCAGCCATTGACGACGGCTTGGCCGTTCGCCCACATGGTCCGTATCCGGTTCTCGCGCATTGTGTCTCCTGTGGCCCGACTCATAAGTTATCGTACAACGTGGGGCAAGTATAACCCGCGCAGGCACGTCGTCAAGCGAAGCGGCAAGGTTAAGGCCGGTTTGAGGAAAGTTAGTGCGCTCGGAGCGGCGCGAGCTAGGCGGGAAACGTGCTGAGGCTATGACATGGCTCGCGGTGAGCCACGTCATAGTATGTCTTGATGATGCAATGCGTCTTAACGCTTGCCCACGCGGAAAGCGATCTCGCCGACACCCGCCACACCGGCGGTCACTTCGTCGCCGGGCTGCAGCGCGCCGACGCCTGCCGGCGTGCCCGTGAAGATCAGGTCGCCAGGTGCCAGGGTCACGCTTTGCGACACATAGGCAATGACGTCGGCCACGGGCCAGATCAGCTCGTTCAGGTCGCCTTCCTGGCGCGTCTCGCCATTGACCTTGAGCCACACGTGGCCTGCGCCGGGATGGCCGATGCTGGCCACGGGGTGCAGCGGGCCGCAAGGGCCGGAGGCGTCGAAGCCCTTGGACCAGTCCCACGGACGGCTCATCTTCTTGGCGGTGTCCTGCAGGTCGCGGCGGGTCAGGTCCACGCCCACGCCGTAGCCCCACACCAGGTCGAGTGCTTGTTCGGGCTTGATGTTCGCGCCGCCCTTGCCGATCGCCACCACCAGTTCGATCTCGTGGTGCAGGTTCTGCGTGAGCGGCGGATATGGCACCGTGCCCTCGGCGGCCACGACGGCGTCGGCCGGCTTGGTGAAGAAGAACGGCGGATCGCGGTCCGGGTCATTGCCCATCTCGCGGGCGTGCGCGGCGTAGTTGCGGCCCACGCAAAACACGCGGCGGATGGGAAAGCGGGCGCTGCTGCCGGCCACGGCGACGCTTGCCTGTTCGGCGGGCTGGATAACGAATTCGGTCATGTCTGGGTCCGTTTGTGACGAAAGCGGGGAGGGATTACTTTGCGAAGACCTGGCTGATGTCGCCAAAAGCCTTGAACTCCAGCGCGTTGCCCGACGGATCCAGGAAGAACATCGTCGCCTGCTCGCCGACCTGCCCCTTGAAGCGCACATGCGGCTCGATCACGAACTGCGTATTGGCAGCGCGCAGCTTCTCGGCCAGCGCTTCCCAGGCATCCATGGACAGGATCGCGCCGAAGTGGCGCACCGGCACCTCGTCGCCGTCGACGGCGCTGGTGGCACGGTGGCCGCATTCTTCCGGCGCGAGGTGGGCGACGACCTGATGGCCATAGAAATTGAAATCGATCCAGGCGTTCGAGCTGCGGCCTTCGGGGCAGCCGAGGAGCTCGCCGTAGAAGCGGCGGGCCTCTTCCAGGTCGTTGACGGGGAAGGCCAGGTGGAACAACGGGGTTGCGCTCATCAAAGGGGCTCTTGTCTCTTGTGCGTGGGGGTTGTCGGTGTGTTGCCGAGTTTGATTGTAATCAGCAGAAGTCGTAATATGAAACGAATGATTTCTGTGCTCAGCATCAAAAATTTAAATATGAATCACGTCATGCCGCCTGTGATTTGCACATGACCCCCGCATGATCCCAACATGACCCCCAAATGATCCGTAAATGATCCGCTACTTCCGCACCTTCCTTGTGGCGGCCGAGACCTCGTCCTTTTCCGCCGCCGGCACACGCCTTGCCCTCACCCAGTCAGCGGTGAGCACCCAGATACGCCGGCTGGAGGAAGACCTTGGCTGCACGTTGTTCGACCGGGCCGGCAAATCGGTCGCGCTAAGCGAGGAGGGCCGCAAGCTGCTACCGGAAGCCATGCGCTTCGTCGAGCTATACGAGTCCATGAAGGGCCGCGCGCATTCCGCCTCCGACACCACGCCGCTGGAGCTTGGCGCCGTTTCCACCGTGCAGGCCACGCTCCTGCCCGGGGCCATGAAGCGCTTTCGCACCGGATATCCCAAGACGCACGTCAACATCGTCCCCGGCATGTCGACCCAGTTGCTGACCCAGGTCGATGCCCGCGAGCTCGACGTGGCGGTGCTGATCAAGCCAAGGCTCGGCATTCCGCAGGAACTCAAATGGGTGCCGCTGATGCGCGAGCGCTTTGTCGGCATCGCACCGGCGGGCTCGCCGCGCGACTTGAAGGCGGTGCTGGCGGCCATGCCCTTCATCCGCTACAACCGGCATTCCATGGGCGGGCAGCTGGTGGACCGCTATCTGCGCCGGCACCGGCTGTGGGTGGAGGAAGGCATGGAGCTGGATGAGCCCGCCGTGATCCTGCAGATGGTCGACGAAGGGCTGGGCTGCGCGATCATTCCGGCCGCGCTGGTGCCGCTGCAGGCCGCGCGTCACGTTGTGGAGATACCGTTGCCCGGCGAACCCATATTCCGCGAGATCGGCGTGCTGGTCAGGCAGTCGTCGCTCAAGCGCGCGTCGATGGCAGCGCTGATCGATGCGCTTGTCGCCGAGGCCGCGCGCACAACATGATGCCCTTGCCCGGGCCGCGCAAACGTTGCCGCATCCTAAAAAAAAAGCGCCCCGCGCGGCGGGAGCGCACGCGGGGCGACCAGGACAAATTGGCGGCACCCGCAAGGGCGCTGCCGGACCAGCAAATCTTCAGATTCTCAAAGTTCCGGATTCCAGTTCATCATGTCTGCTGCACCGGCGTGGGCCGGGGCCTTGTTCCATGATGGTTGCGACGCTGTGGCACCTTGTCGCGTTTCGCGAGGTGCGGCGGCATCTTAAGCAGCGGGAAGAGGGATCAATGCGAGGAGGAGCAGGGCCATTGCGGCCTTATCCCGGCTTTAGGAATGGTGGTGCTGCCCGTGGCCGGCGAGGCGGGAGCGGGGAGGGCGGATGAACTGCCGCGTGCGCCACCTGGCGGGCGGCTGGCGCGGCAATTCGTCGCATATTGGTGCACATGCCGCGCATGCGCTGTCATGCCTTTCAGCGCGCAGGCATTGATTCCGCCAGGCTGGCCAGGAAGACTTGTCGCAGGGCCACAACAGGCGCAACCCATTTATCGTCGACTACCGCGGCCGGGCGCAGGCTGGCGTCGAGCCAAGCCTTGGGCACCACTTGCCGGCCATTCCACTTGCCGGCGGCCAGCATCTGGCACTGGCCAGTCGCTGCCCGCGTTTGCGAACGCGGTGTTGTTCGCGCCGCTGGAGCATAAACAGGATCAGGCAGCCGGGGGCTCGCCCTGGAGAAAGCGCGCAGGGATGGCGTCCTTGATCGGGAACATGTGGAAGTAGGGGCGGGCCTCGGCCAGCACCCGCGCAACCGAAGGACGAGCCACCAGCCGCTCGAAATATGCGGCCAGGAGCGGATGCGTTTGCGCGAACGGCACCAGCATTGCCGCGTAGAACAGCGCGGGTTCCGCGGCGCAGTCCGCCAGCGTGAAGTGCTCGCCGACCATCCAGGTGCGGCCGGCCATGCGCTGCTCGATCATGTCGTAGGCAGTGCGCAGCGCGGCTCGCGCGTCTGCCACGCCGCGTGGGTCGCGCTCTGCCTCGGCCCGTAGCTGGTCGCCCACGATCTTCTGCATCGGCAGGTGCACGTAGAGGTCGAAGATGCGATCCCATAGCCGCGTCTCGCGGCGCTCATCGTCGTCGGCCGGCAGCAGCGCTTGCGCGCCCGGGTAGTGCTGGTCGAGGTAGTCGATGATGATCGTGGTTTCCGGGAGCGTCACGTCGCGGCTGTCGTCGCGCAGCACCGGCATCTTGCCGATGGGCCAGAGCGCCAGGAACGCGGCGCGCGAGTCTTTGTCGCCAAGGTTCACCACAACGCCGGAAAAAGGCGTCTGGTTTTCGTAAAGCGCGATCAGTACCTTGTGGCAGAACGAAGACAGCGGATGGTAATGAAGCGTCAGGGCCATGATGGTTGCTCCTTGCCGTAGTGCCCGCCTACGTGGTCATCAGCTGCGGCGGCCGCGGGCGCGTGGCCACCGCAAAGGCAATCTGCGCCAGCCCGGCGGCCAGACCCAGGGTTACGCCGATCTGCCACGCCAGGGTGTAAGAGCCCAGCGCATCGTAGACCAGCCCACCGCCAAACGCGCCGACGAAGCTGCCGATCTGGTGGCTGAAGAACGCCACGCCGCCCAGCATGGCCTGCCAGCGCAGGCCGAAGGTCTGCGCGATCCAGCCTGCCACCAGCGGCGCGACGCCCAGCCACAGGAAGCCCATCACGGCGGCAAACACCAGCGTGCTGCCCGGCGTGGGCGCCGACGAGAAGTACCAGGCCAGTGCCAGCGAGCGCACGCTGTAGATGCTGCCGAGCAGCACCAGCTTGTTGACCCGCCCGCCAGCCCAGCCAAAGAACAGGCTGCCCAACACATTGAAGCCGCCGATCACGCCGAGCGCCTTGGCGCTGAGCATCGGGTCCATGCCGCAGATGTCGAGATACGAAGGCAGGTGCGTGGTGAGGAAGACCAGCTGCATGCCGCACACGAAATACGCGGCGCCCATCACCAGGAACGCCTTGTTCCGCAGGGCCGCGCCAAGCGCCTCGCGCGCATTTTGCTGCACGGCGCCGGGCAACGTGGGCAGCGGCAGGCGATCCACCTTGCCCGCGTACCACGCGGCGGGCAGCATGACCAGCGCAAGCAGGATAAAGGCCACCAGGCCCACGCGCCAGCCGAACGACTGCGCCACCACCTGTCCGATCGGCGCCGCCACCAGCGCCCCGAGCGAGCCGGCGCCGGACACGATGCCAAGCACCGCGCTGCGCAATGCCGCCGGCACCGGCCGCGCGGCCACCGCCATGGCAATGGCGCTGCCCGTGCAAGCCATCGATGCGCCGATCGCCACGCCCGCGCCGAGCGTCACGCCTGCGATGCCGTGCGCCGTGGCCAGCAGCGCCAGCCCCAGCACATAGAGCAGCGAGCCGCTCATCATCAACGGCCGGAACCCCACCCGCGTGGCCCAGGCGCCGGCCATGGGCTGGAGCAGCCCCCAGGCCAGGTTCTGCACCGCGATCGCGATCGTGAAATCCGACACCGAGATGCCGATGTCCCTGGTCAGCGGGGGCATGAAGATGCCAAGGCTCTGGCGCAGGCCCATGGCCAGGCTCAGCATGACGGAAGCGCCGATCAGGATCGGCAGGACGGGGCGGAGGTCGGACAGGCGAGGGGGCACGGTGGAACGGTCTCTGTCTTTGTATTGTTGTTATTGTTTTCTTTTTGGTCGTGATCCGACCGGCACACCACGGGTAGCCGTGAAGCCACGTAGCCGTGAAGAGATATCGAATTGGATATCGATATGCGGGCCGATCAGATAACCCGGCCGAGGGTAAGTCCGGGTGCAAGCGCTGTCAATCTGGATATGGCAAAGGCTGGGTTTGGCTAGCCGGGCGAGGTCAAGGCTGGCGCACCGTCTCCCACAACCCCTCCATCATCACCGGGTAGGCCACTGGTGCCATGAGCCATATGGTTGGCCGTTTGGGGGAACCCGTCATGAAATCAAAGCGGGTATGCTTTGCCGGTGGCCAACTTTCCTGCATCCCCATGTCGAAAGTCCGCAAAAACGCCATCTCGCCCGGCTCGCTCTGCGTCCTGGCGCTTGCACTGTCCGGCTGCATTTCCCATTACCGGGTCGAAACCGGCACGCCCGCCGCCCGCATCCGGCTGGTGACCAACACGGACGACAACACGACCTTCAACGTGGTGGACGCCACCCGGTGCCCGAAGCCACCCAAGCCGCTTCTGCTGGGCGGCACGGGCAAGCAGTTGCCCGCGATGGGCACGGAGCGTGACCTGGCCATGGTGGGGATATCGCCGGAGCCGCCCGGCCGCACGCGTGAGCGGTGGCTGGTGGCTGGCCAGCGTATCTACCTCACGGCAGCGGCGGTTGCTGCTGGCGAGCAGCCCTATCGGTGCGCGGTGGGGGTTTCCTTTGTGCCGTTGCCGGGCTGGCAATACGAGTTGCGCTACCAGCGCAACGCGGCGGCGAAGAGTTGCACCGGGCAGGTGCTGCGGCTGGCCGGCAAGGACGGCCGCGAGTTCGAGCCGCAGCCCGATCCCACGCAGCTGGTCTTTCGCGGATTCGAGGCCGATGCCGTCTGCGCGGCGCGGGGCCCTTAGGGCTTGGCGGCCTCCACTGCCGGCATGACGCCCACATAGGGCGCATCGGTCAGCGTGCGCAGGAACGCCACGAGATCGTCGATCTCCGCTTCGGTCATGGCCGGCTTGGTGCCCGCGCGCCGGTTCATCGGCGTCGAGTTGATATTGATATTGCCCCGATACGCCGCCGGCACGTCATCGAAGGTCTTGCCGCCTTGATACCACTTGCCCGGGTCGGTCGAGCGCGTGTTGTAGAAGGCCACGGCATCGCGCAGCGTGGTGAACACGCCGTTGTGCATGAAGCTCTGGCGCACCGCGACATTGCGCAGGCCGGGCGTGCGGATATACCCGCACCATTGCTCCGGCTCGGGCCAGCGCAGGCGGCGGGCGGTGTCGCACAGGCCATTGTCGAAGCGCTTGGGATCACGGTTGGCGGCTAGCGCCCGGTTGCGGGGCACGGCAATCGCGTCATAGCCAAAATCCGTGAACAGCGAGCGCTCCGGCCGGCTGGCGGTGTCCGAGAGCGTGTGGCAGGTCATGCAGTTGCCCTTGTCCGGGTTCTTGAACAAGGCCAGGCCGCGGGCTTGCGCCGGCGCCAGCGGCGTGCGATGGCGCAGGTAGTCGTCAAAGCGGGAGCTGAACGGCGCCATCTCATCGCTCTGCAGGTAGGCCTCCAGCGCCTTGCCGAGCGCCAGCAGCATCTGCTCGGGATCAGTCTGCACGGTGGGGCCGAAGCGCGCCGCCAGCGCGGGCGCCAGCTCTGTCCCCTTGACCTTGCGCAGCAGGCTCGCCGGCGTGCCGTTGTTCATCTCGTTGGGATCGAGCAAGGGGCCGCGCGCCTGTTCGGCAAGCGTATCGGCGCGCCCGTCGGCGAACAGGCCGCCGAAGGGCGACGCGTAAGGTGCGTCGTCGTCCTGGTAGAAGTGCCGGCGCGGGATGTAGCGCACGTACAGCAGCGAGGGCGCGTTGCGCAGGCTGAAGCGCCCGGGCCGGCTGCCCTGGGGCACGTGCGGGCCTGCCAGCGACGCGGGCGATAGCGTCGGCGCGAAGGCACGCGCGGGGTCATGGCAGCCGGCGCAGGACATGCCGCGCGGCTCGGACAGGCGCGCATCGAAGAAGATGCGCTTGCCCAGCGCGGCCAGCGCCGGATCGGGCCGGAACACGGCGGCGGTGGGGTCGACCTTGGCGGCGACCTTGGGCGTGCCCTTGCCGATGGTGTCCACCACGCTGGCGGGTGGGGCGCCGGGCATCAGCACCACCCCCGGCGCGGGCGCTGCAAGCGCCGCGCCGCCAGCGCCAGCCGCAAGACAGATGGCGGCGAGGGCGGCGCTGGCGGCGCGCAGGGCCCCGATCACGGCGCCAGGAAGCCGGTCTTGTCGCAAGCCAGCGTATTGGAGGTTTGCACGCAGGTTGCCATCAGCTTGCCGGCCACGCTATACGCCTTGAAGGTCCAGCCGGTGGCCGGCGACGCATTGCGCTCCATCATCAGGAAGCCAAAGCTTGCGCTGTGCGTGATCTTGTCGATCACGGTGCCGGGCGCGGGAACCGTGCCGGGTGGCAGCGGATCGGGCAGCGCTACATCCAGGTTGTCGCCGCCGTTGCCCGACACGATGGTGGCCGGGTGGCTGGAGGCAAAGTTGATTGCCTGGAAGTCATGCACGTGGCCGTGCAGCGCCACTTGCACGCCGGGCGGGTAGTAGGCCTGGGCGTTGGCATTGCTCATGACCGATTGCAGGGCCAGGTTGCCCGGCGCCGGGTTGCTGCCCGCCACCGGCGCAAAGGCCAGGATGGGATGGTGGTTGGTGAACATGGTGGTAGTCATGCCCGGCTTGGCGGCCAGCCAGCCCACCGTCTGGAACTGCTTCTGGTAGGCGATGAACTGCGGGTCGGTGGTCGGCAGCGCGGCCTTGCCGGCCTTGGCCGAGTCGAACACGATGACCTGCGAGCCGGTGCCCAGCGCAACCGCATAGGGCTCGGAGTAGTTGGCGTTGCTGTCGTTGGCGGGGTCGTTGCAGGAGCGCGCGTCCGAGTACGGGCGCGGATCGAGGAAGCGGAACCAGCCCTGGCCGGCACGGGCGCATTCTTCATGGTTGCCGCGCACGACCACCCACGGCGCCTTGGCCATCAGTGCCGCGGCGGGCTTGAACAGATCGGCCTGCCAGGTATCCCAGCCATAGCCCCACGGCGTGCCCTGGCAGCCGGCGATGTCGGGCGGGCAGAGGTTTTCGCGGTAGTGGTAGTCGCCAATATGCAGCACCAGGTCCGGGTTCATGCCGGCGGCGGTGGTGGCCAGCGCGGCAAACGGCCAGGCGGTGCCATCGCTGCAAGGCTGGTAGGCGTTATCCGCCTTCTTCAGGCGGCAGCCGGTATCGGCCAGCACCAGCACGCGTTGCGGCTGGGCCTTGGGCAGCGGCAGCGTCTGGCCCGCCACGCTGGCAGCGGCGGCGCCGGCCGGCAGCGTGGCTTCGCACACGGAGACCGGGAAATCCGACGGTTTGGAGTCGGCCGCGGCGCTGGCGGTGGTGCGCTGCGCCATCGTGCCGGCACCGACCCGTAGCGCCATGCGTTGCTGCACGCCATCCACCGTCAGCAGCGGGCAAAGCGAATTCGAAGGCAACGCGCTGCCTGCGGCTACGGCCGGCGCGGCATAGCTGGTGATGACGCGCGCAATGGCCTGGTTGCTGTCGCCGATCTCGACCCACGCGGCCTGGATGTTGGCGCTGGCGCTGGGTGCATCGCCGGACGGCGTGACCGGCGCGGTGGCCACGGCGGCTGGCGCCGCGTCCGTGCTGTCGCTGCCGCAGCCGTGCAGCACGGCGGCCGCAGCCAGTACCGCGAGGATGGCGCCAGCGCCCACGCGCATGACGGGACCGGCTTGCCGGTTGGTATTGTGGTTATCCATTCTTATATTTCCCTGTTATCCCTGATTGCCAAGCGGAAATATACGGATGTGATGTTTCCGCACGATGAACGTTATGTGTCAGCCTGGCCGGCGTGGCGTTCCTTTGGCCTTGCGCGCGGCCCGGATGGCTTCGGCGGCGGCCAGTTGCAGCTCGCGTGGCAGCGCGGTGATGGCCGAGGCGAAGAAGCGGCGCTCCGCCGGGCGCAGCTTGCCGAGCAGCCCCGCCAGGCGCTCCACCGTGGCAAACGCGGCAGGCGTGGCACCGTGCTCGAAGGCGTGGAACCAGCTGGCCTCCAGCAGCAGGTTGGCGAGTGGCAGGGCGCCGTAATGCACGTGGCCGCTGTCGTGCTCGTCGAGCGCGAAGCTGGCCAGCGACGACCAGCTGATAAAGCCCTTGGCCCGCGCAAAGGGCGCATGGAAAGGGCGCAGCGCGTCCACCGCTTCATCCAGCAGCAGTGGCTGTTGCGCGCGAAACGCCTTGAGTGCCCCGCCGCCGTCCTGCGCGCAGTTGCCGCGCGCAATGCGCAGCAGGAAGATGATGTTCCACGCCGAGCCGCCCCCCACGCCAAAGCGGTCGCAGATCCATTCCGACAAGCCCAGCCAGCGCACGGCCTGGCGCTGCACCTGGCCCGCGGGCCAGGCGCGCCGGGGATCGATCAGTGCGTGGTTCCAGAACAGCCACAGGCAAAGCCCGAGGTTGGCCGCCACGTGCTGCGCGGCATCCACCGAGTCCGCCTCATAGGCTGCCTGCAGGGCGCCGGAGAAGCCTGCCACGGCCGCTTCGGCCGCTTGCCGCGCCGCCTCTGGCTGCGTTGCCATGTCGCGGATCGCCACCGTCTTGTGGATCAGCGCACCGAGGTTGAGGGTCTCGAAACGCACGCGCGGGTTGTAGCGCACCACGGGCTGCAGCGCGGGATCGGCGGCAAGGCCTTCCAGTTCCGCCTGCGCCGCCTCCATCTGGTTGCCCGCATAGCGCTCCCAGGCCCGCACCACGCGCGCCATCGCGGCGAAGGTGGGCACCGCCGTGTCCACGGTGCCGGTGCCCACGATGCGGTCAAAGCGCTGGAGCGCCGCGCGGCTGCGCGCAAGGTCGTCGCCGCGCCGCCAGGCCAGGCTCTCCTTGAGCAGCGCGAAGGCGTGCTGGAAATCGTCGGTGGCGCAGCGCTGTGCGGCGCGCAGGGCTTCCGCTACCCCGTTGCTGGCACCGCCACCCGCAACGCCGGCAACGCCCACACCGTCCTGCATGCCGCGCATGGCTTGCGTGAGATGGCTCCAGTAGCTGATATCGCGCATCACGTAGTCAACCGCGGGGTGGGCCGCGTCCGCTTGGGCGGCGGCGTGCTTCGCGCCGGCAGTGCCCAGCCCCACGAAGCGCGCCAATGCCACATCGCCAGCGCTGCGGCCATTCACGGTGAAGCGCACGCGCTTGCTGTCCGCCGGCTCGATCCAGAACGGCCCGCGGCTGCGGCGCGCCGGGTTGAGGCCCGCGATGCCCTGGCCCCGGTCGGGTCCCCAGCCCACCGGCACACCCCAGCGTGCGAAGTCGGCAAAGGCGCGCGAGACCATCATGCGGATATTGGCGGCATCGGGGAAGCGGGTTTGCAGATGCACCGCCGGCAGGCTGGCCCCGCGGTTGCGCGCGGCCGCGCAGACGGCGGCCAGCAGCCACAGGCTCTGGTAGCGCGCGGGCTCGCCGTTGACGAGATAGGGGGCGGATAGCTCGATGGCAAGGGCGGGCTGGTGCATGTGGGACGGTTGTGTGTGGGGCGTTGAAACGGGATTTTGCGCCGGCACTTTTTAGCGTGGCGTGTGGGAATTGTGCCATCCGCGCATGTGCTGAGGGTCATAAGTTACGCAGGTTACAGCCGGCGGGCTTGGCGTCATGCCGCCGCGCTCCTATGCTCCGTTTCGTGCGCCGGCCTGGCCGGCCAAATCGATCGCGCTCATAATCACGGAGATCATCTTGAAGCCAATCGCCATCTTTGCCGCGCTCTGCGCGGCGCTGTCCCTATCAACCGCCCGTGCGGAGCTGACGTGCACGGTCCTGGTGGATGCCAGTAGCGGCAAGCTGCTTAAGCAAGAGGGCACCTGCGACCAGCGCGTGACCGCGGCATCGACATTCAAGGTCCCGCTCAGCCTGATGGGCTTCGACGCAGGGCTGCTGGCCGATGAGCACGCGCCAGCCATGCCGTATCGCGAGGCGTATCGTGAGAGCAACCCGTCCAAGCGCGTCACCACGGACCCGCAGCGCTGGATGAAGACCTCGGTCGTGTGGTACTCGCAGCAGTTGACGCAACAGCTTGGCCAGGCGCGCTTCGGGCGGTACATCAGTGCGTTCCAGTATGGCAACGGCGATATCTCTGGCGACCCCGGCAAGCACAACGGGCTGACGCGCTCATGGCTTAGCTCGTCGCTGAAGATCTCGCCGCTGGAACAGGTTGCCTTTTTGCAAAAGGTGGTCAATCGCAAATTGCCCGTGACCGCGCATGCCTATGACATGACAAGCCGGATCATGGCGCTCGGCGAGTTGCCGAACGGATGGGCCGTTTACGGCAAGACGGGCACCGGCGCCCCGCGCCAGGCCGATGGCGCCGAGGACTGGAGCCACGGCTATGGATGGTTTGTCGGCTGGGCGGTGAAGGACGGCCGGAACGTCGTCTTTGCGCGCCTGATCCAGGATGAGAAGAAGGAGCCTGTCAGCGCAGGATTGCGCGCGCGCGATGCGTTCATGCAGGCGTTGCCGGGACTGTTGGGATCGCTCTGATGCAACCGCTCAATCACAGGAAAGGACCGATGACACATTGTCCCGCTCGCCGCACGCTGCTGCTCGCCGCCGCGACGGCCCCCTTCGCCGCAGCCTGCACTTCGTGGGCCGGCAGGACCGAAGGGAGCGTCGCGGCGCAAGACCGCCTGGCCGCGCTCGAATCCGCAGCCGGCGGGCGCCTTGGCATCGCCGCGCTGAACACCGCCAATGGCGCGCGGCTGAGTCACCGCGCCAGCGAACGCTTTGCGCTGTGCAGCACATTCAAGGTGATCGCCGCATCCGCCGTCCTGCAGCGCAGCGCAACGCAGGCCGGGCTGCTGCAACGGCGCATTGCCTACAAGAAGGACGAACTGGTCGCGTATTCCCCGATCACGGAGAAGCACCTCGGCGACGGCCTGACGGTCGCCGAGCTGTGCGCGGCCGCCCTTCAGTACAGCGACAACACGGCCGCCAACCTGCTGATGAAGCTGCTCGGCGGCCCTGCCGCCGTGACTGCGTTTGCCCGTGCGATCGGCGACGACCAGTTCCGGCTCGACCGCTGGGAGACCGAGCTCAACACCGCGCTGCCTGGCGACCCGCGCGATACGTCGACCCCGGCGGCCATGGCTGCTAGCCTGCAACGGCTCACGCTGGGCGATGCGCTGGGCGGGGCGCAGCGCGAACAACTGGTGGCATGGATGCGCGGCAATACCACCGGCGCCATGCGGATCCGCGCCGGCGTGCCGGCGGACTGGCAGGTGGCCGACAAGACGGGCTCCGGCGACTACGGCACGGCCAACGACATCGGAGTGGCATGGCCGCCCGGAAAGCCGCCCATTGTGCTGGCCATCTATTTCACGCAACCCGGCAAGGACGCCGCCTATCGCAACGACGTGCTGGCCTCGGCCGCGCGGATCGTGGCCGAGGCGCTAATCTAGGGCTGGCTCGCGGCCGCGAAGGTCAGGCCGAATTTGCCGAGGTACTTGGCCAGCCGGTCGCTGTCGTTGCTGCTGCTCTTGCCCAGCCGCGATACGGCAAACAGCGTGCGCCCGGCCTCGGCCTGGCTCTTGCTCCGGCGGCACACGCCTAGCACGTAGTCGAGCTGCACCAGGTCGAACGGGTCCGTGGCGGCCAGCACGGCGGGATCCAGGATGGCCTGCGCCAGCGCCTGGCCCTGCGCCTCCCCCTGCTGGGCGCCGTCCTGCCACGAGTCGATCAGCCGCGCGATTTCCGCGTCCACTACGCTGGCGTCGATGCGGCCGCTGTCGGCTAGCGTCATCATGCGCGTCACCGACGCGGCAAGGTCGCGGAAGTTGCCGCGCCAGCAGGCCTGCGGCGATACCGCAAAATCCAGCCAGGCCTGGCGCGCTTCCTTGTTGAAGCGCACCTGGCTGCCGAGCTCGCGCGCCTGGCGCACGAGCTCGTAGTCCAGGTTGGGCTCCACGTCCTCCGGGCGCTCGGCCAGTCCCGGCAGCCGGTAGGTCCACAAGTTGATGCGGGCAAACAGGTCCTCGCGAAAACGTCCGGCGCGCACCTCGGCGCGCAGGTCCCGGTTGGTGCCGGCGATCAGCTGGAAATCGCTCTGCACTTCCTTGTCGCCGCCCACCGGAAAGAAGCGCTTCTCCTCGATGGCTTTGAGCAGCATCGCCTGCTCGTCCAGCCCCAGCTCGCCGATCTCATCCAGGAACAGCAAGCCCTGATGGGCCGAGCGCAGCCAGCCCGTGCGCTCGCCCTGCGCGCCGGTGAAGGCCCCCTTGACGTGGCCAAACAGCGCCGACATGGCGCCGTCGCCGCGAATGGTGGCGCAGTTCACTTCCACAAAGCCGCCGCTGAGCTGGTGGCGGCCTTTCTTCAGCTCGAACACGCGCCGCGCCAGGAACGACTTGCCGGCGCCGGTCGGCCCGGTCAGCAGCACCGGCGCGCGCGAGCGCAGCACCACGCGCTCGATCTCGTCGATCATCTGGTTGAAGGCGGCGTTGCGGGTGGCAATGCCGGACTTGAGCAACGACACCGCATCCTGCTGCTCGCGCGAGAAGCGCGCGGCCAGCTGGTCGTAGCGGGACAGGTCGAGATCGATGGTGGCGTAGTGGCCCGGCTGGCCGCTGGCCTGCCGCAAGGGCGGCGAGGTCTGCAGCAGGCAGGCCGGCAGGTAGCGCGCCTCGGTCAGCAGGAACAGGCAGATCTGCGCCACGTGGGTGCCGGTGGTGATGTGCACCCAGTACTGCTCGCGCTCCGTATCGAAGCGGTAGCCGCGCGTGAACTCATGCAGCGAAGCATAGACCTCGCTGAAATCCCAGGGATCCTCCAGCGCCAGCAGGTTCAGCCTGACCTCCGTCTGCGGCGAGACCTTGGCGATGTCGGCCGCGACCTGCTCGGCCAGCGCCCGGTGGCGGCCGGTATAGAGCAGCTCGAAGCGATCCAGCAGCAGGTCTTCGTGCTGGCACAGCGCCACGCCGGGCCGCCATTTTTCCCAGCGCGCGGAGCCTTTGCCCCGGTCGAGTTGTGTGCCGATGAAGCCGATGACGACCTTTTTCATGTTCTCTGTATTTATATATATCTATATAAATATATAGATATTGGGTGTGGCAAACAAGCGGGAGATGGGGGTATTTTATGAAGGAATCCAATAAAAATCGTTATGAATCATTGGGTTATGTATTTTATGCTGCTTACCGGCAGCCCCTGGCACGCCGATTGCGAAATAGAGACCATCGAAGACGACGCAACCTTGTCTCCAGGGGAGAATGCAAATGGCAAATACCAATCTGTTCCAAAGCCTGCGTGGCCGCTTCCTGCCGCCGGCGGACGCGATCAACGAGGCGGGCGGCACTGCCTATGCCCTGGGACGCGAACATTGCCTGGCGCAGTACGCGGCAACGGGCTGCCTGAACGGCACCTTCTACGCCAGCGCCGAAGCGCAGCTCGACACCGTGATGGCGCTGTGCGAGGACGTGGATCCGGCCTTTATCGCCAAGACCGCCGTGTATTGCCGCGAGCGCGGCTATATGAAGGACATGCCGGCCCAGCTGTTGGCCACATTGACCGTGCGGGGCCCGCAGTACCTGCCGGCGGTGTTCGGCCGCGTGATCGACAACGGCAAGATGCTGCGCACCTTTGTGCAGATCCTGCGCAGCGGCGCGGCTGGGCGCAAGTCGCTGGGCACGCGGCCGAAGAAGCTGGTGCAGCAATGGCTCAACACGGCCGATGAGCGTGCGCTGCTGTCGGCATCGGTGGGCACCAGCCCGTCGCTGGCCGATGTGGTGAAGATGGTGCACCCGAAGCCGGCGCAAGCCTGGCGTGCCGCCTTCTTTGCCCGGCTGATCGGCAAGCCGTACGAGGTGTCGGCGCTGCCACCGGTGACGCAGGCCCTGGAGGCCTACAAGCTGGCGCGGGCCGAAGGGCGGCAGGCGCCGGTGCCGGCAGCGCCGTTCCAGATGCTGGCATCGCTGGACCTGGATGCCCAACCAGTCGTGGATGGATGCACGTCATGGCGAAACGGCCACGTTGCGGGAGTGGGAGCGTTTCAGGCAGCGCAATCCCAAGGCGCGGCTGGTGTGCCTGGATATGCAGCCCTACGCGTCCAGCCAGGCGCCGGAGCGCGACGACATCCTGAACATCGGGGGCTTCTCCGACTGGGTGTTCCAGATCGTCGCCGCCTTCGCCGCCGGGCAGTTGCAGGCTGGCCACTGGGTAGGCGAGATCTCGGCCACGGCGTTGTGAGGTTCTGAAATTTTGAAGTTGTGAAGTTCGGCGGTGACTGGCGAATGCCGGGCAGACTACATCCAAGGCTTGTCTGTCCTATCCCTTGTCGCTGGCTACCGCCCCCGAGCCTGCATACCCCAGCCGCCGTGCGTGGCGCCTGCGGTATGCGGACTCGCCACGAATGCTGGCCAGGATTACATCTGGTGATTGCCGGTTCAATTCCGGCCGCTGCGGCATACGCAGCGTAAATCCTGCCGATCCTTGTCGTGGCGATGCCGCATTGCCCTACGATTAGAGCGCCGGTTCCACAACCACTGGTCGCTCACCCTATTTGGTATCTTGCTGGCCAACCCCAGCGCAGTCCCGCCGCAAGGCAAAGAGAGATGAAGACATGAGCAAGGAGAATTACGACGTATTCCAGTCCGGCACCGGCCGCCCGGTCAAGATGTGGACCCACGGTGTGCCCGTCGATGACGGCGCGCGCGCGCAGCTCGCCAACACCGCGCAGATGCCGTTTATCTTCAAGCATCTGGCCGTGATGCCGGACGTACACCTGGGCAAGGGTTCCACCATCGGCTCGGTGATCCCCACACGCGGCGCCATCATCCCGGCGGCGGTGGGCGTGGATATCGGCTGCGGCATGATCGCCGTCAAGACCACGCTGACCGCCAGCGACCTGCCCGACAGCCTCGGCCCGCTGCGCAGCGCCATCGAGAAGGCGGTGCCGCACGGCCGCTCCAACAATCGCAGCGGGCGCGACAAGGGCGCCTGGGGCGACGTGCCGGATGCGGTGGACGCGAGCTGGGCCGCGCTGGCAGGTGACTTCGAGCGCATCACGCAGAAGTACCCGAAGCTGGCGCGCACCAACAACCGCAACCACCTGGGCACGCTGGGCACAGGCAACCACTTTATCGAGGTCTGCCTGGATGAGAGCCAGTCAGTCTGGTTCATGCTGCACTCGGGCTCGCGCGGGGTGGGCAATGCGATCGGCAACACCTTTATCGAGCTGGCGCAAGCGGACATGCGCCGGCACTTCATCAACCTGCCCGACCGCGACCTGGCCTACCTGGTGGAAGGCAGCGAGCACTATGAAGATTACGTGTTCGCGGTGGAGTGGGCGCAGCAGTATGCGCGCCGCAACCGCGAGACGATGATGGCCAACGTGCTGGACGCCGCGCGCGCCGTGATCGGCAAGCCCTTTGCCACGGAGATGGAGGCGGTGAACTGCCACCACAACTATGTGCAGAAGGAGCGCCACTTCGGCGAAGACGTGCTGGTGACCCGCAAGGGCGCAGTCAGCGCCAAGGCCGGTGAGCTTGGCATCATTCCGGGCTCGATGGGCGCGCGCTCCTACATCGTGCGCGGCAAGGGCAATGCGGAATCGTTTTGCTCCTGCAGCCACGGTGCGGGCCGCACGATGAGCCGCTCCGAAGCCAAGCGCCAGTTCTCGGTGGAAGACCAGCGACTGGCCACGCAAGGCGTCGAGTGCCGCAAGGATGCCGAAGTCATTGACGAGATCCCGATGGCATACAAGGACATCGACGCGGTGATGGCGGCGCAGTCCGACCTGGTCGAGATCGTCCACACGCTCAAGCAGGTGGTGTGCGTGAAGGGCTGAGGGCAGCAACCGCCGGCGGGGACGAACCTGTCCCTGGCGGCGCTGGCATGACAACAAGAACAGAAGAGTTTTCCGTGATGATTGAAATCGACGGCTCCTGCGGCGAGGGCGGGGGCCAGATACTGCGCACCGCGCTGTCGCTTGCCATGGTGACCGGCACGCCGGTGCATATCGCCAACGTGCGCGCTCGGCGCAGCAAGCCCGGGCTGATGCGCCAGCACCTGACCGCCGTGGTGGCGGCGCAGGCGATCAGCGGCGCGCGCACCGAAGGCGCGGCGATCGGCTCGACGGCGCTGACGTTCGAGCCGGGGCCCGTGCGCGCCGGCAACTACGACTTTGCCATCGGCTCCGCCGGCAGTTGCACGCTGGTGCTGCAGACCCTGCTGCCGGCGCTGTGGTCCGCCTCGGGGGACGACGGCTTCACGCTCACCCTGTCCGGTGGCACCCACAACCCCATGGCGCCCTCAGCCACCTTCCTGCGCGATGCCTGGCTGCCGCTGATGGCCCGCATGGGCGCGCCCGCCGGGCTCGCGCTGCGCCGCCACGGCTTCTTTCCCGCCGGCGGCGGCGAACTGACAGTGAGCGGACGCTCCGGCGCAGCCTGGCGCCCGCTGGCGCTGGACGCGCGCGGCGCATCCGGCAAGCCCGATGCACGCGTGCTGATCGCCGGCGTTCCGTTCCACGTAGCTCGCCGCGAGCTCGACCTCGTCGGCGAGCAGATGGGATGGGGCGCCAGCCAGTTGCACGTGGGTGGCTTGCGCCACGACGAAGGCCCCGGCAACGCCGTGCTGCTGACGCTGCCGCACGAGCACGTGACCGAGGTCTTCTGCGAGTTCGGCGAGAAGGGCCGCCCAGCGCAAAGCGTGGCCGCCGCCGCCTGCCGCCAGGCCAGCGCCTACCTGGCCGGCAAGGGTGCGGTCGGCCCGCACCTGGCTGACCAACTCCTGCTGCCAATGGCCCTGGCGGGCGGCGGCAGCTTCACCGTGAACGAAGTGACCAATCACGTGCGCAGCAATGCCGAGGTGATTGCCAAGTTCCTGCCGGTGGATATCGGGTTTGAAGCGGTGGCGGGGTGTACGCGGGTGGTGGTTGCGTGAGGGGGCGGGGCTGAAGGGCCGAGGGACTGAGGGCAACGCCCCATTCGCCCGTGGCGTCCCGCGGCCGTGTGCGCTCAGCGCGGCGCCGTGCCCCGCATCTGCCCGGGTGGCAAAAGGTTCCACTCGAGAATGGCGATGAATCCACCAGTGCAGGAGACGACGAAGCGCTCGCCATCGACATGGTCCACCACGCCCGGCGGCAGGTTGTGCGGTTCGCGCCAGGCATGGGCGTCGATGACGTGGACCACATTGCCGTTGATGCGCGCCAGGCATTCATGGCGCCCGAAGGCGCGCAGCATCGCGTTAATGCGCTCGGGCATCAGCGAAAAGTCGAGCGTACGGTCGGCGTCGGACCAGAAGGGGATGTAGGAGCCCGCACCCTGCGGCACGGCGTTTTTCCACAGGGCATCGAGATTGAAGGCCACTTCGTGGGCCAGGCGCGATGTGGCGCGCTGTACCTTCAGATCGAGGCTTTCATGCGTTTCGTCGGGGGCAATGTCGAACTGGCGCTGGGCCAGGATGTCGCCCTGATCGAAGTCCTTGCTGATCTTGTGGCAGCTCACGCCCCAGGTGGCGAGACCGTCCAGGATGGCCCGTGGCAGTGGATAGGGGCCGCGGCCCATCGGCAATGGCGAGGGGTGGAAATTGATGGCCATCGGGATCCGCGAGGCCCAGTCTCCGATGCGCCACGCGTAGCTTGCCACCACCAGCAAGTCACACCCGAGGTCGCGCAGGCCGTCGAGTGACCGGTCATTCATGGGTGAGAGCTGGATGTCGATCTTGCGGGCTTCCGCGCGGCCCAGGATGGCGTCGGTGCGATGCATGCGCCCGTCGACGCGGGCGGTGAACAGCTTCACCGGCTCCCATCCGTGCTGGACGAAGGCATCGAAGACGCCAATATAACGGTCGGACGCGGTGATGGCGAAGCGCTTTGGCGCAGCGGGTACCGCCACGGGTCGCACTGCGGCGGGGCCGAAGCCGGCGCTTGCACCGGTGTCGAGGGAGGGAGAGGGGGTGCTCAACGATCGATTCCTGAATCGTCGGGCGGCCCTGCTTGTAGCAAATGGATGCCGCTTCAGCAGGAAGCGAAGCGAAAGGACCCTGGCTGGAACCGCGGCCGCCGACACATCACTGTACGGCACCGCTGCGCAACGCTGCCAGAATCAATTTGAAACGGATTCTTAAAGCTCGGGGCGGGTCCGCCGAGACTTGGCCCTCACCGCCCAAACTGCCCCAACACCGTCGCCACCGTACTCAACCCGCCCTCGATCAGCCGCGCCATGAAGGTGCTCATCTGCGGCATGATCAGCATCATCATCAGGATGCCGCCGCCCAGCGTGACCGGGAAGCCGACCGCGAAGATCGACAGTTGCGGCGATGCGCGGTTCAGGATGCCCATGGCGAGGTTGAGCGTGAGCAGCGCGGCGATCAGTGGCAGCGCCAGCAGCAGTCCCGAGGAGAACACGGTGGCGCCGGAGGCGGCCACCGCTGCCCAGCCGGCGCCGGTGAGGGGCTGCGCCGCGATGGGCAGGCTTGCGAAGCTATCGGCGATGGTGGCCAGCAGCATCAGGTGGCCGTCCACGGCCAGGAACATCAGCATGGCGACCACATTGAGAAAGCGCGCCAGCACCATGGTCTGGCCGCCGGCGGAGCGGTCGTAGAAGGAGGCGAACGAAAGGCCCATCTGCAGGCCGATGGTTTCGCCGGCGAATTGCACGGCGGAGAACACCAGCCGCATGCTGAATCCCATCGCTAGCCCGATGCCTACCTCGTTGAGGATGATCAGGAAGCCTTCCAGCGAGTACACCGGCACCAGCGGCAGGTGGCCGATGGTGGGCGAGATGATCACCGCCATCAGGGCCGCCAGGCCAACCTTGGCGCGTCTCGGGATGGCCGACTCGCCAAACAGCGGGGCGGTGCCGATCAGGGCCAGCAGGCGGAACAAGGGCCAGAGGAAGGCGGCGATCCAGGCGTAGAGCTGGGCGGAGGTGACGGAGAGCACGGCGGCTTGTTGCGGCGGATACGGCTGTTGCGGCTATTGCGGCTATCGCGGCGTCAGAGGTTGCCCAGCGCAGCCAGGTGCGACGCCAGGCTTGTCCGACGCATCGGACGCATCGGACTCAATGCACCAGGGCGGGAATGCCCTGGAACACTTCGCGCATGTAGTCGACAAAGGTGTTGATCATCCACGGGCCGGCCAGCACCATGGTGGCGAACAGAGCCAGCAGCTTGGGGATGAAGGAAAGCGTCATTTCATTGATCTGCGTGGCGGCCTGGAACAGGCTCACCACCAGGCCGGCCACCAGCGCCACCAGCAGCAGCGGCGCGGACAGCATCAGGGTCATTTTCATCGCCTGGGTGGCGATGCTCATTACGGTTTCCGGCGTCATGGCGAAGGCCTTGGGTGGGGCTGGCGCCCCGTGATCAGTTCAGGAAGCTCTGCGCCAGCGAGCCCAGCAGCAATTGCCAACCGTCCACCAGCACGAACAGCATCAGCTTGAATGGCAGCGCGATGGTGGCCGGCGGCACCATCATCATGCCCATCGCCATCAGCACGCTGGCTACCACCAGGTCGATGATCAGGAAGGGGATAAAGACGGTAAAGCCGATCTGGAACGCGGTCTTGAGCTCGCTGGTGACAAAGGCGGGCACCAGGATGTGCATCTGCACGTCTTCGGGGCCCTGCATCTCGGGCACCTTGGCCATCTGGGCAAACAGCGCCAGGTCCTTCTCGCGGGTCTGCTTGAGCATGAAGGTCTTGAGCGGCGCGGCGGCCTTGGCGGCGGCGTCTTCCAGGCTGAGCTTGTTCTCGGACAGCGGCTTGTAGGCGTCGGTGTAGATGCGGTCGAACACCGGCGACATGACAAAGAAGGTCAGGAACAGCGACAGTCCCACCAGCACCTGGTTGGGCGGGGAACTGGCCGTGCCCAGCGCATTGCGCAGCAGCCCCAGCACGATGATGATGCGGGTGAAGCCCGTCATCATCAGCATGGCCGCGGGCAGGAACGACAGCGAGGTGAGCAGGACCAGCGTCTGCACCGACAGCGACCAGGTCTGGCTGCCGCCCGGGCCGGCTTTGCTGGTCAGGCCGGGCAATGCCTGCGCGTGGGCCATGGCAGGCAACAGCACCAGCGCAAGGCAGGCGCTCACCAGCAATGCCGCGAGCGCAAGCCGGGAGGGTTGGCTGGCGCATTCGCGCACGGACCGGAGATGGCGTTGCAGGTGGTGTTGCAAAGTGCGCCGGGAGGCGTCAGGCAGGAAATTCATGACTTCAGGTTGTCTTGCATGGCGCGCAGCAGCTTTTGTCCAAAGCTGCCGGCCGACCCCGGGGTTACCGTGCTGCCGGAGGGGTGGTCCGGCTTGTGCGCGGCTTGCGCGGGCAAAGTGTGGAGCGTGCGGATCTCGCCGGCGCTCACGCCCAGCACCAGGCAGGTGTCGCCCACTTCCACCATCACCAGGCGCTGGCGGGGCCCGAGCATGGTGCTGCCTACTACCTTCATCTGGCCGCCCTGGCCGTGCCGGACCAGGCCGGCGCGGCGCGCCAGCCAGGCCAGCAGCAGGATCAGGGCGATGACGGCAAACAGGCCGAGGCCGGCTTGCGCCAGCCCCGTTGCGCTGCTGACCGGGACATGGCTGCCGGCCCCGGCGTGGCTGGCGATCGTGCCGGTACCGGTCGGGCTGGCCGCCGCGGCACTGGCTTGCGCGTACGCGCTCGCCGCATGCGCCAGGCCCACGCCGGCGGCAAGCGCAGCGTTGGCGGTCCGGCGCAGGCCGGCTTTCATCGGTTGAGCTTCCGGATGCGTTCGGACGGCGTGATGATGTCGGTCAGGCGGATGCCGAACTTATCGTTCACCACGACGACTTCGCCCTGGGCGATCAGGTAGCCGTTGACCAGCACATCCATCGGCTCGCCGGCCAGGCCGTCGAGCTCCACCACCGAGCCCTGGGCCAGCTGCAGCAGCGTCTTGATCGGCACCTTGGTGCGACCAAGCTCTACCGTGAGCTGGACCGGGATATCGAGAATCATCTCGATATCGTTGTGAAAGCCGCTCGGCGTTTCTTTCTCCAGCGGCTGGAAGACCTTGGAGGCGGCGGGTGTGGCTGTGGCTGGCGTGGCGGCGACAGCCTGGGCAGGCGCGGCGGCAGCGGCGATATCCTCGGCGCTGGTCTGCTCCGCCAGGGCGCTGGCCCAGTCGTCCATCGGGTCGGCCGGCTTGTCGTCTTTGCCGTCAGTCATGGTCGGTTTCCTTGTTGGAATCGATTTCTTGGTGATTGATCATCCGTTCTACCCGCAACGCATACTGGCCGTTCATGGTGCCAAAGCCGGCCTGCAGCACGGGTACGCCATCGACCTTGCCGAAGACCTGCTCGGGCAGCTCGATGGGGAGTACGTCGCCGACGCGCAGCGCCAGCACTTCGGCTACGGTGCTTTCCACGTGGGCAAATTCGGCCACCAGATCTACCTCCGCCGAGCGAATCTGCTGCGACAGCTGGGAGATCCAGCGCTTGTCTACTTCAACCTCGTCCTGCAGCGGGTTCATCAGCAGGTCGCGCACCGGCTCGATCATCGAGTACGGGAAGCAGACGTGCAGCTGGCCACCCACCGCGCCAAGCTCGATATGGAAGGCGGTGGTCACCACCACCTCGCTGAGCATGGCGATGTTGGCAAACTTGGTGTGCATTTCTGAGCGGACATATTCCAGCTCGATCGGATGCACGGCATTCCAGGCCTGGCCGTAGCTGTTGAGCGCAAGGTCCAGCAGGCGCCGGATGATGCGCTGCTCGGTCTGGGTAAAGTCGCGGCCTTCCACGCGGGTGTGGAAGCGCCCGTCGCCACCGAACAGGTTATCGACCACCAGGAACACCAGGTTGGGGTCGAACACGAACAGCGACGTGCCGCGCAGCGGCTTCATGTGCACCAGGTTCAGGTTGGTCGGCACCGGCAGGTTGCGCACGAAGTCGCCGTACTTCTCGATCCTCACCGAGCCAACCGAGATGTCGGCGCCGCGGCGGATGAAGTTGAACAGCTGGGTCCGGAGCTGGCGGGCAAAGCGCTCGTTGATGATTTCGAGCGTGTGCAGCCGGCCGCGCACGATACGCTCTTGCGTGGCCAGGTTGTACGGGCGCACGCCATCCTCGGAGACCGGCGCGGCGACCTCGGGCGTATCGGTCTCGCCTGACACGCCTTTCAGTAATTCGTCTACCTCGTCCTGCGAGAGAAACTTGTCGTAGGCCATCTAGTGTCCTGCCCCTTGAGTGCCGTGATGAATGAAAGCGACCATGTACCGATCAGCCCGCGCGCTGGCGTTGGCGCGCGCGCTGTGAGACAGGCAAGGAAAACAAGGTGGCATTCATATCGGAGTTGCTGGTGGGGCAGGGCAAAGCGCTTACTGCACCACGAAGGAAGTAAATAGGACGTCCAGGATCTGCTGCTTGGGCAGGTTGGGCGCGAACGGCTGGCTGATGACACTCTGGATTTCCTGGGCCAGCTTGCGCTTGCCTTCCACCGTCGCCAGATCGGGCGGTTGCTTGGCCGACAGCAGCAGCAAGATGCGGCTGCGGACTTCCGGCAGGTACTCAGTGATGCGCGCCTGGTCCTTCGCGTCCGCCACCTTGAGCGACAAACCGGTATGCAGGAAGCGGTCACCGTCATCGCTCTTCAGATTGACGGTAAATGCCTCCAAAGGCACAAAAATCGGCGGCGGTACAACCGGAGCGGCAGGCGCGGCCGGTTGGCGGTTACTCAGGATGTTGCCCAGAAAAAAGCCCCCGGCACCCAGCGCCGCGACGAGCACGACGCCGAGCACCAGCAGCAGTCGCCCGCGCTTGCTCGTGTTGCCGTCAGCCTGGGAAGAAGTGAGCGTATTCGCCATGAGATGCCTGTATCGGAATGCCTTGCCATTCTTGAGGGAATGACCGGCAAGCAAAGGGCCGAAAAAAAGGGTGAAACCCGCTCAGCTTGGCCCTTTGAGCCGAACAGGTCTTGTCATCCGAGCTACGCGGATGGTCTTACAGGGGTTAACGAATGACGGACACGGAACTTGAGTGGATGTTTGACTAAAAGCCGCGCTGGGTACCGGATAGCGGGTGACGGACCAAGAAAAGGCGACAATTTGCCGGGTTTGCGAGAGGGGGGCAGGCAGGCGCGGGTGGCCGCCAAGGGCATGGCGTTGGCGCTGGCGATGGCGCCGCCGTTTGTCACGCCGCGTTGCTAAGTCGTTGATTGGTTTGTGGATTTAATCCGCCGGTGGGACGGCGTGGAGAACGGCGTGCCGTTGGGGGCTGGCGCCACGGGGCGCCTGGCGGGCCGTGCGAGCCCGCTGCGGACCGCGAATTCCGCATACCCGGGCCAACCCATTCGCGCGTGGCGCTATCTGTCCGATGTGGCACGGAAATGTGATTTTAAAGACATATTTTTGGGGCGGGTCATACGTTGTGCGCCTCGCCATCCAGGGCCTCGTCCCGAAAACGCCGCTTCCCGCTGTTTCGTGAAGAAAAAACACGAAAATGCGAAGCGTCAGCCCGCCGGGAGGGCGCGAGCCGGCGTTGCCGCGGCTCAGCCGAGGTCGCCGCCGCCTACGGGCAGGACGGTGCCGGTGATGTAAGAGGCCTCGTCGGACGCCAAAAACAGAATCGCGCGCACCTGTTCGTCGATGGTGCCGTAGCGGTGCATCAGGCTGGATGCCATGGTCTGGTCGACGATGCCCTGGTACCACGCGGCTTCCTGCGGGGTCTGCTCCTCCGTGTTGCGGGGCACTTTGCGCGGCGGCGCTTCGGTGCCCCCGGTGGCGACCGCATTGACGCGGATGCCGTCCTGCGCGTGCTCGAAGGCGAGGCTGGCGGTCAGGGCGTTGACGCCGCCCTTGGCGGCTGCGTACGGCACGCGGTAGATGCTGCGCGTGGCGATGGACGAGACGTTGACGATCACGCCCTGCTTGCGCTCGATCATGCCGGGCAGCACGGCGCGGCAACACCACAGGGTGGGAAACAGGGAGCGGCGGATCTCGGCTTCGACCTGCGCCTCCTCGTATTCCTGGTACGGCTTGGCCCAGATGGTGCCGCCCACGTTATTGACGAGGACGTCGATGCGGCCATGGGCCTCCAGCGCCGCGTTGGTCATCAGGCGGGCGCCGGCATAGGTTTCCAGGTCGGCCTCCACCGCGAGTGCCCGGCCGCCGTTGGCGAGGATTTGCGCGGCGACCTCGTGCACCAGTGCCGAGCGGTCGACCAGCACCAGGGTGGCGCCCTCGGCCGCGGCGGCGAGCGCCACACCGCGTCCAATCCCCTGCGCCGCGCCGGTTACCACGGCGATTTTTCCGCTAAAGCGCGCGTTGTTGTTCATGGCGTGTCTTTGATCCGTGGAAGGTGGGTCAGGCAGCGTTGCTGGCCGAGAATTTTTCGTAGTGGAAGCTGGCCGGCGTCACCCCGGCGTCCTGCAGCCAGGCGCGCACCGCATCCACCATGGCAACGGGGCCGCACAGGTAGATGTCGACATCGCCGCCGTTGAGCCAGTCCCGCTCCACGTGCTGCGTGACATAGCCCTTGCGGGTTTCGCCGCTGACCGGATCGAGCACGCAGGTGCGGTACTCGAATCCGGCGAGCTTGTCCTTTGCGCCGTCGAGTTGTGCCAATGCCACCAGGTCGATCTCATGCGTCACGCCGTACACCATGCGGATCGGATGCGGGCTGCCGTTCGCGGCCAGCACGTCCAGCATGGACAGGAAGGGCGCGATGCCGGTGCCGCCCGCCAGGAACAGCACAGGGCGGGCCACTTCGCGCAGGTAGAAGCTGCCATAGGGGCCGGCGAAGGAAATGGGCTGGCCGGGCAGCGCCTCATTGCTCAGGAACGCGCTCATGCGGCCGTTGGGCACGTTGCGCACCACGAACGAGGTGCGGGCGGCGCCGGGGGCGGAGGAAAAGGAGTACGAGCGGGTCAAGCCGGTACCCGGGATTTCCACGTTCACATACTGCCCCGCCAGGAAGGTGGGCGCAGCGGACTCGCCGAGGTCGATCGAGAACCCGATGGTGGAGTCCGACAGCTTGTCCACCGCCGCCAGCCTGCCCTGGTAGCGGGCCACGCCGGTCTTGCAGGCGGCGGACGAGGCCGGCACCTTGATGACGCAATCGGAGCGCGGGCGGGTCTGGCAGGCCAGCACGTAGCCCTTGGCGGCCTCCTCGGGCGTCAGCGCGTCGTCGATATAGCTCGACGCCGGCAGGTCGTACTCGCCGGACTCGCACAAGCCGCGGCAGGTGCCGCAGGCGCCGTCTCGGCAGTCCAGCGGGATATTGATCTGCTGGCGGTAGGCAGCGTCGGACAGGGTTTCGTTGGCGGCGCAGGTGATGAAGCGGGTAACGCCGTCTTCAAACTGCAGTGCGATGTTGTATTCCATGGCGTGGTTCCTCCGGCGCGTCCGCTCAGATGTGATAGATGTCGATGACCTGGTTGATGTAGTCGTTCTTCAGCACGACGTACTTGTCCAGGATCTGCGCTTGCTCGCCGGCGAAGTCGATGACGTAGCGCGACATGCCGAAGTAGCTGTAGTTGGTCTTGTAGCGGTGGCTCAGCGTGTGCCAGTTGAAACGCACCGTGCAGACGCTGCCTTCCTGGCGCTCCAGTTCGACGTTGCTGATGTTGTGGCTGGTGCGCGTGTCCGGCATGGTGGCGCTGGAGCGCTCGGTCTTGATGCGGAACACGCGGTCTTCCAGGCCTTGACGGTTCGGGTAGTAGATCAGCGAGATCTCGCGCTGCGGATCGGTCACCAGGGTGTCGTCATCGTCCCAGGACGGCATCCAGAACGCGGCATCCGGGTGATAGCAGGCCAGCCATTCATCCCATTGTTCGTCGTCAAGCAGGCGGCTTTCCCGGTAAAGGAAGGCCTGGATCCCGGCAAGGCTGATGGGTGCGGTCGTCGGGGTCGTCGGGTTCATTGGGGTCATTGGGGCCGTGCTCATGCTTCGCTCCCGGTGCTGCCGATCTTGCTGGCTTCGGCTCCCGTGGCCTTCTTCATCACGTCCAGCCAGTAGCGGTGCTGCACCGTGTACAGGCCTTCATCCTCGGTCTTGACGCCGCTCATCAGCGGCTTGAGGCCAATCTTGCGCGCGGCCTCGTCGGCGCCTTCCACCCAGTGCGTGGCGCCGCGGCACATGTCGTTCCATGCCACCGCGCTGCCGGCATAGCCTTGCTGGCAGGCGCGGAATTCCTCCAGGTCGTCGGGCGTGGCCATGCCGCTGACGTTGAAGAAGTCCTCGTACTGGCGGATGCGGCGTGCGCGCGCGTCATCGGCTTCGCCCTTGGGCGCGATGCAGTAGATGGTGACTTCGGTCTTGCCCACCGACAGCGGGCGCAGCACGCGGATCTGCGAGCCGAACTGGTCCATCAGGTAGACGTTGGGGTACAGGCACAGGTTGCGCGAGTTCTGGATCATCCAGTCCGCCGTCTCGGCGCCGCAGCGCTCGGCGAATTCCTCGCGCCGGTTGAAGTTCGGCCGGTCTTCCGGGTTGGCCCAGCGCGTCCACAACAGCATGTGGCCGTGATCAAATGCGTAGAAGCCACCGCCTTGCCGGCCCCAGTTGCCCGCATCCATGGCCCGGATCTTGTCCTCGCGGGCGTTTTCCTGCTTGCGGTGGTTGGTGGTGGCGGCGTAGTTCCAGTGCACGGCGGAGACGTGGTAGCCATCGGCGCCGTTCTCGGTTTGCAGCTTCCAGTTGCCCTCGAAGGTATAGGTGGACGCGCCACGCAGCACTTCCAGGCCGTCGGCGGACTGGTCCACGATCATGTCGATGATCTTGGCGGCCTCGCCCAGGAAATCGTTGAGCGGCGCCACATCCGGGTTCAGGCTGCCGAACAGGAAGCCGCGATAGTTCTCGAAGCGCGCCACCTTCTTCAGGTCGTGCGAGGCTTCCTTGTTGAAGCAATCGGGGTAGCCGGCGCCTTCCGGATCCTTGACCTTGAGCAGCTTGCCGCTGTTGTTGAAGGTCCAGCCATGGAACGGGCAGGTGTAGGTCGCCTTGTTGCCGCGCTTGTGGCGGCACAGCATGGCGCCGCGATGGGTGCAGGCGTTGATCAGCGCGTTGAGTTCGCCCTGGCGGTTGCGTGCGATCACGATCGGCTGGCGGCCGATGTAGGTGGTGTAGTAATCGTTGTTGCCGGGGATCTGGCTTTCGTGCGCCAGGTAGATCCAGTTGCCCTCGAAGATGTGCTTCATCTCGAGTTCGAACAGGGCCTCGTCGGTGAAGGCGCTGCGATGCAGGCGGTGGTCGCCGGTCTCGCGGTTTTCCACCAGGTAGTCGTCCAGGCGCGCGAGGGCCGGGCTATGGTCCGGGTAAATGGGGATCATGAGGTGTCTCCTGCATCCGTGGCGGATGCGCCGGGCCGTGAGGGATCCTCAGGGCGGCCCTGATGTTGCTGCGTCGTGGCTGATGCTATGGGAGGCGCCTGGGATGCCTCAGGCGCCGGGGCTTACGCGGCGGCGCGCGCGCGCTCCACTTCCGGTGCCGGCGCTGCCGCGCAATCGGCGTACAGGCGGAAATCGAAATCGATGGAGGCAAACGGCTTGTCCAGGCCGTGCTCGGCCAGTGCCCGCGCAGACTCGACGTGCCTGATCGCCGGCACCAGGCCCTCGCGGCTGGCAAAGGCAAAGTCGTCCCACAGGTATTCGTCGCCGTCGATGTTGATCTGGGTGGTCAGCTTGCGATGGCCGGGCGCGGACACGAAGAAGTGAATGTGCGCGGGGCGCCGGCCATGGCGGCCCAGCAGGTCCAGCAGGCGCTGCGTGGTGCCTTGCGGCGGGCAGCCATAGCCCATCGGCACGATGCTGCGGAACTGGTAGCGGCCCTCGCTATCGGTCGTGATGGTACGGCGCAGGTTGAAGTCGGACTGCGTCTTGTCGAAGAACGAGTAGTTGCCGAGCAGGTTGGCATGCCAGACCTCCACCGCGGCGCCGGGCAGCGGCTTGCCGTTGGTGTCGAACACCGTGCCCTGCATGAACAGGACTTCGCCCTGGCCGTCTTCGCTGCCGTCGTCCAGCCGTGCGAAGCCTTCGCTCGCGGGCGCGCCGGCCACGTACAGCGGGCCTTCGATGGTGCGCGGCGTGCCGCCGGCAAGACCGGCCTTTGCCTCGGCTTCATCCGCGCGGATGTCCAGGAAGCGCTCCAGGCCCAGGCCGGCGGCCAGCAGGCCAAGTTCGGGTCCGGCCTCGGCGAAGTACTCGATGCCCTTCCAGACTTCGCTGGCGCTCAGGTCCAGGTCTTCGATTGCCTTGAAGAGGTCGGTGGTCAGGCGGACCACTACGCTTTGCACACGCGCATCGGCCTTGCCGCTGGCGGTGTCGAGGATGAACGCTTTCACCAGCGCTTCGATTTCCGGGTGCGTCATTTGTCTGCTCCTTGTCTCTGGTTTTCTATGTGGGGTCCGTCTTCACAGTGGCATTCCGCCGGGCAGTGTGATTCGAACTAAAATGCCATAAAGGTATAAAAAGTCGTTGTCACAGCCTGATGCGAAGGATAGGAGTGCCAAAATCGGCGGTCCAACACTGTTTTAGTATTGGCTGAATACTCAAAAGGTATAGTCGTGGACTTGCGTCACTTACGTTACTTTGTTGCCGTCGCGGAGGAACTCAACTTCACCCGCGCGGCCGAACGGCTGCATATCGCCCAGCCGCCGCTGAGCCGGCAGATCCAGCAACTGGAAGAGGGCCTGGGGGTGCAGCTATTCGAGCGCAACGCGCGCCCGCTCAAGCTGACCGAGGCCGGGCGCTTTTTCTACGCGCACGCCCAGCAGTTGCTGGCGCAAGCCGCGGAACTGGAGTCGATGACACGGCGGGTGGGGCAGATCGAGCGGAAGATGTCGCTCGGCTTTGTCGGCTCGACCCTGTACGGCATGCTGCCCAAGATCATCCGGCGCTTTCGCGCCGAGCACCCGCAGATCGAGCTGAGCCTGGTTGAGATGACCACCATGGACCAGATCGCGGCGCTCAAGCAGGGCACCATCGACGTGGGGTTCGGCCGCATCCGGCACGAGGACCCGAACGTGCGCCGGGTCGTGCTGCGCGAGGAGCGGATGATCGTGGCGTTGCCGGTCGGGCACCCGCTCTCGCTGGCCAAGCCCGTGCTGGCCCTGCACGACCTGCTGGGCGAGACCCTGATCATCTTTCCCAAGGCGCCCCGCCCAAGCTATGCCGACCAGGTGCTGGCAGCGTTTCACGACCGGGCCTTGCAGCCCGGGCGCATCCATGAAGCGCGCGAGCTGCAGATCGCGCTGGGGCTGGTGGCGGCCGGGGAGGGGGTCTCGATCGTCCCGAGCAGCGTGCACGGCCTCAAGCGGGACGACATCAGCTACCGGGAGCTCGACGATCCCAACCTGGTTTCGCCCATCATCATGAGCATGCGCAGGCTCGACGAGACCGAGGAGATCAGCGCCATGCTGGACATGATCTACCGGCTGTATGAAGAGGAGAAGCTGGTTTTCCTGCCGCCGAGCTAGGAATGATGGCGGGTGCCCTGATGGCGCTGGGGGAACTCTTGTATGCGGCCTGGCCTTGATTTGATTGGGTTTCTCGTTTTTAACTCTTATATAAGATATAAGACGTTTGACCCACGGGGGCACTTTATTTTACAATCGCGGCACAACTGGTCTTTACAACCCTATCACCCCGCAGGTTCCCATGCTTGAAAACTATCGCGCCCATGTAGCCGAACGCGCCGCGCTTGGCATCCCCCCTCTGCCGCTGACCGCCAAGCAGACTGCGGAGTTGATCGAATTGCTGAAGTCCCCGCCGGCTGGCGAGGAACAAGTCCTGGTTGACCTGATCACGCATCGCGTGCCGGCGGGCGTGGACGACGCCGCCAAGGTCAAGGCCTCGTACCTGGCAGCCGTGGCGCTGGGCAAGGAAGCCTGCACGCTGATCTCGCGTGCCAAGGCTGCCGAGCTGCTGGGCACCATGCTGGGCGGCTACAACATCGCCCCGCTGATCGAGCTGCTGGACGACGCCGAGATCGGTCCCGTTGCGGCCGAAGCGCTCAAGAAGACGCTGCTGATGTTCGACGCCTTCCATGACGTCAAGGAAAAGGCCGACAAGGGCAACGCCATCGCCAAGTCCGTGCTGCAAAGCTGGGCTGACGCCGAGTGGTTCACCAGCCGTCCGGAAGTGCCGCAAAGCCTGACTGTGACCGTGTTCAAGGTCACCGGCGAAACCAACACCGACGACCTCTCGCCGGCGCCGGACGCCACCACCCGCCCCGACATCCCGCTGCACGCGCTGGCCATGCTGAAGAACGCGCGCCCGGGCATCACCCCGGAAGAAGACGGCAAGCGCGGCCCGGTCAAGTTCATCGAATCGCTCAAGGAAAAGGGCAACCTGGTTGCCTACGTGGGCGATGTGGTCGGTACCGGTTCCTCGCGCAAGTCCGCCACCAACTCGGTGCTGTGGTTCACGGGCGAAGACATCCCCTTCGTGCCGAACAAGCGTTTCGGCGGCGTGTGCCTGGGCAGCAAGATTGCCCCGATCTTCTACAACACCATGGAAGACGCCGGCGCACTGCCGATCGAACTGGACGTATCGCAGATGGAAATGGGCGACGTGGTCGAGCTGCGTCCCTATGATGGCAAGGCCCTGAAGAACGGCCAGGTCATCGCCGAGTTCACCGTCAAGTCCGACGTGCTGTTCGACGAAGTGCGCGCCGGCGGCCGTATTCCCCTGATCGTTGGCCGTGGCCTGACCGCCAAGGCTCGCGAGGCGCTCGGCCTGGCTCCGTCCACGCTGTTCCGCCTGCCGCACAACCCGGCTGACACTGGCCGCGGTTTCTCGCTGGCCCAGAAGATGGTTGGCCGCGCCTGCGGCCTGCCGGAAGGCAAGGGCATCCGCCCGGGCACGTACTGCGAACCGAAGATGACCTCGGTGGGCTCGCAAGACACCACCGGCCCGATGACCCGCGACGAGCTGAAGGACCTGGCTTGCCTGGGCTTCTCGGCCGACCTGGTGATGCAGTCGTTCTGCCACACCGCCGCTTATCCGAAGCCGGTCGACGTCAAGACCCATCACACGCTGCCGCAGTTCATCAGCACCCGTGGCGGCATCTCGCTGCGCCCGGGCGATGGCGTGATCCACTCGTGGCTGAACCGCATGCTGCTGCCCGACACCGTTGGCACCGGCGGCGACTCGCACACCCGTTTCCCGATCGGCATCAGCTTCCCGGCAGGTTCGGGCCTGGTGGCGTTCGCCGCTGCCACCGGCGTGATGCCGCTGGACATGCCGGAATCCGTGCTGGTGCGCTTCAAGGGCAAGATGCAGCCCGGCGTCACCCTGCGTGACCTGGTCAACGCCATTCCGCTGTACGCCATCAAGTCGGGCCTGCTGACCGTGGCCAAGCAAGGCAAGAAGAACATCTTCTCGGGCCGCGTCCTGGAAATCGAAGGCCTGCCCGACCTGAAGGTCGAGCAAGCGTTCGAGCTGTCCGACGCTTCCGCCGAGCGTTCGGCCGCCGGTTGCTCGGTGCGCCTGAACAAGGAACCGATCATCGAATACATCAACAGCAACATCACGCTGCTGAAGTGGATGATCGCCGAAGGCTACCAAGACCCGCGCAGCCTGTCGCGCCGTATCCAGGCCATGGAAGCCTGGCTGGCCGACCCCAAGCTGCTGGAGCCGGATGCGGACGCCGAGTACGCCGCCGTGATCGAGATCGACCTGGCCGACGTGCATGAGCCCATCGTGGCCTGCCCGAACGACCCGGACGACGTCAAGACCCTGTCGGAAGTGGCTGGCGCCAAGATCGACGAAGTCTTCATCGGTTCGTGCATGACCAACATCGGCCACTTCCGCGCAGCCTCCAAGCTGCTGGAAGGCAAGCGCGACATCCCCGTCAAGCTGTGGGTTGCCCCGCCGACCAAGATGGACGCCAAGCAACTGACCGAAGAAGGCCACTACGGCGTGTTCGGCACGGCCGGCGCCCGCACCGAAATGCCGGGCTGCTCGCTGTGCATGGGTAACCAGGCACAAGTGCGCGAAGGCGCCACGGTGATGTCGACCAGCACCCGTAACTTCCCGAACCGTCTGGGCAAGAACACCAACGTGTACCTGGGTTCGGCCGAACTGGCCGCGATCTGCTCGCGCCTTGGCCGCATCCCGACCAAGGAAGAGTACATGTCGGACATGGGCGTGCTGGCCACCAACGGCGACGAGATCTACAAGTACCTGAACTTCGACAAGATCGAAGACTTCAAGGGCGTGGCGGATACGGTGACGGTGTAAGCGGTAGAGTTTTTACAGCCATATATTTGAAAGGCCCCATGCGGGGCCTTTCTTTTATGGTTTATTGGCACTACGCATTCCAAAGTGCCAATACCCGAGCAGTATTCAGGGAATAGCGGGGCCGTGGATGCCGCTAGCTCGGTTGCAGATACGGTGGCGGATACAGCCGCCGATGTAGCGAGCGCTGCGGTTGATACTTCCTTGAGTAACCTGGGCCATTTGTATCCAACATGAACCATGCCAATCTGGAACACCAGCTTTCCTTCCTCCGTGAGATTGACCAACTGAAGAGCGTCGTACGGATGTCGCCGCTTATCAATCAGTCGCGTCGAGAGAATAGCGCCGAACATTCCTGGCATCTCGCCATGTATGCCCTCGTCTTGGCGGAGCATGCGGCAGCGCCTATTGACGTGGTGCGAGTTGTGAAGATGCTTCTCATCCACGACATCGTGGAGATTGATGCAGGCGATGTTCCCTTTCACGACCCGTCGGCGCGCGCCGGCCAGGCTGAACTGGAACAACAGGCGGCTGAGCGGATCTTTTCGTTGTTGCCGGACGTACAGGCAGCGGAGTTTCGCAGTCTCTGGTCCGAATTTGAGGCGGCGGAAAGCGACGACGCAAGGTTTGCGAAAGCACTGGACCGCTTTCAGCCGTTGGTCCACAACGCCGCAACAGGAGGCGGCAGCTGGGTGGAGTGTCAGGTCAGTGAAGAACAGGCCCTTGCACGTTATCGACCACCTATCGAGCGCGGTGCACCAGCACTCTGGGAGGAGTCGGCCAGGCTCATCCAAGAATTTTTCCACAAGGCAAAGACTGAATGAGAGGGCGTTGAGGGATGACGCTCACGCGAGTCGCTTCGGTCACTTACAAAACAGTGCGAAAGGTGCGGGCCGAACTGACGTTAACAACCACAGGAACGCACAGTTCCTTGTCAACTTGGGGCAGGTTTCGCATCCTGCGAAGCCTGCCTGTCTTTTGCGAGCTGATTCTGTTCACCGGCGCAACGTAACCGTCCAAGTTTCAAACGGCTGAGTGTCGCTGGAAGGATGTCCAGCGAGGTGTTTTCCTCTTGACTGCTCTCCGAGATGAAACCGAAAGAAAGGCCAACACCTTCACCGCGCCCGCCCCACCACGAAACCATTGACGGGTGATATGTCGTGGTGCTTCGCGCCGGTAACGGCAGATGGCTGAATGGGCAAGGATTCCGCTATCGTGGGCCGTACTACGCATCCCGGAAATTGGCAGCGTCGTGGCCCTTCAAACCGGAACCGGCAGATGCCAGCAGAACTGCGGCCGTACGACGAAACCAGCGCCCTGCGCATCCGCAGGGGGATGTCGTATGGCCCTTGGGTCCAACAACCAACGCCGATCAAAAAAACAGCGACCACCCCCGCAGGACGATGTCGTACGGCCCTTGGCTCCAAAAACCATCGCCGCTCAAATAATCAGCGACAATCACTCACTTAGTTTTCCCCCTTCGCATCATGGCCCGCCTAAATCTCGAATTCCCCGAAGACCAATTCTGCTACTCCACCCACCTGACGGTGCGCGTGACCGATATCAACTCCGCCAACCACCTCGGCAACGACTCGATGATCTCGATGATTTCCGAGGCGCGCGCGCGCTTTCTGTTCGACCTGCGCACGGCAGACGAGCCGGATGCGCAGACCGACCAGGTGGGCATCATCGTGACCGACCTGGCCACCACCTACCGCACCGAGGCCCATGCCCGCGACCAGTTGCTGTTCGAGGTGGGGGTGATGGACTTCAACCGCTATGGCGGCGATATCACCTTCCGCATCACGCGCCCGGCAGATCAGGCGCTGGTGGCCATGGCCAAGTCCGGCTTTGTCTTTTTCAGCTACGAGCGCAAGCAGGTCGTGCCGATGCCGGAGGCGTTCGCGCGCAAGTTCCCCAAGGTCAACTGGGTGGACCGCGGGATGGCCAAGGCCGGCTGAGGTCGGCCCCGGCTCAAAGGCTACAGCCCGTAGTAAGGCCGGTTCGACTGGATGCGCGTGCTTTCGGTGGGCGGGAAACGTTCCTCGGCCAGCAGCTTTTGCAAGGCGGCCTTGCCTTGCGCCAGCGCGCCGATGTAATACGCGCTGACCGTGAGTTCGTCGAGCGCGCGCCAGGCATAGACCGACGCATCGACAAACAGGGTATCGGCCGGGCACGGCATGGCCGCGGCTTGCTGGGCGTAGAGATGCGCCTGCGCAAACTCGCCGCGCAGCCGGTGGTAGCGGGCCAGTTCGCACAGCGGCTCGGCACGCGCGGGGCGCGCCTGGTAGGCGGCAAGGTAGGCGTCTCGCACGGCGCCGGGGGCGTAGGCTGGGTTTGCCGCATGCGCGGCGTCGGCGGCAAGGCGTTCTGTCAGCACGGCGATCTGGTACAGCGCGAACCAGCGCTCTTCCTCCCAGCCGCCCATGGCCACGCGCGCCTGGTATTGCTTCAGGCTGGCTTCCAGCTTGCCGGCGTCGCGGTAGCTCTGCGCCAGGTAGAAGCAGTAGCGCGCGTTGGCCGGTTCCTTGCGCAGGGCGCGCTCCAGCACTTCGATGTCGCGCAGGTAGGTGTGCGGATCGCGGGCGCGGGCGCCATCGCGCGAGACCACGATGGCGGGGCCGGGCAGGTGCTGCCAGGCATGCGCCGGGTCCTGCGTCAGGTATTCGTGCAGCACGCCTTCCCAGCGCCAGGGCTGGCCCGCCTTGACCAGGGCGTTGCGCTGGTATTGCCAGCCGCCCAGCTCGCACTGGAAGCGGTAGCCGTCGTCGGCTAGCCGGGGCCAGCGGAATCCTTCTGGCATGCGCAGGGTTTCATCGGCATCGATGAACAGCACGTAGTCTTCGGTACCGGCCGAGCCCTCCATGCCAGCGCGCGCCAGCGCCAGGGCCTCGTTGCGGTTGTGCGCGAAATCGATCCAGGGCCGCTCATGGAGCGCGCCGGGCAGGTCCCCCATGATCTTGCGCACCAGCGCCTGGGTGCCGTCGGTGGAACCGGTGTCGACGATCGTCCAGCGGTCGATCCATGGCTTGACGGACGCGAGGCAGCGGGCGATCACCGGGGCCTCGTTCTTCACGATCATGTTCAGGCAGATGCGCGTCAATTCAGGTTTCCTGTGATCCTTGGGGGTGGGGCGGGGCCACGGGTGGGATGGTCGGTCCGGCGCCGCGGCGAGCCCAAGAATAACGGAAAACATGGCAGCGCAACACTGCGCGGCCGGGCGCATGGCGGAGCACGGCGAGGATGCCGAAACGCCAGGATATGTACAAGTCAACCACATGGGGTAAGGTGTAAGCACTGCCATCCGGGCCAACATCCCGGCCAACATCCGGGCCACGCCATCGCCATGGGTTTCTTCGATTCGCTTTTCCTGCGCAAGCCGCCGCCGGATCGTTTCGCGGCGCTGTTTATTGCCGCCGCCCGGCGCCAGGGCTTTGAGGGGCGCCTCGATTTCAACGCGGACGAGTTCCGGCTGGAGCACGGGCGCAACGCTTTTTTCAACCTCCACAACGCTTACCGGGCGTACTGCGAGGCGCCTGGCGCGCAGCGCGACAAGGCGCTGCATGGCTTCGTGGCCACCTTGTGCTCCAGCGGGCAGGCCACGCCGGCCCTGCTGTCCGAGGCCCGGCCCATGCTCCGCCCGCTGATCCGGAGCCGCTCGCTGATCGACGAGATCCGCCTGCACCACTTGCGCACGGAAGGCGATCCTTCGACCTTTGAGGTCGCCTACCTGCCCTTCGGCGAGGATTGCGTGATCCTGCTGGCGGTGGACTATCCGGAAACCACGTCGACGCTGCTCAATGGCCCCTGCGCCTCCTGGCAGGTGACGCTTGGCCAGGCGCTGCAGATCGCGGGCGACAACCTGCGCGACCACACCAGCGAAGCCTTCGTCCCGGTCGCGCAGGGCGTCTACCAGGGTGCCTGGAGCGACGGCTACGAGGCCAGCCGCGCGCTGCTTCCGGATGTGCTGGAGCGGGTACCGGTACGCGGCCGCCCGGTGTTCATGATGCCAACCCGCGAGGTGCTGCTGGTCACGGGCGACCAGGATGATGCCGGGCAGCTGCGCATGGTGGAGCTCAGCCTGCAGGCGTCCCGCCAGGGCCGCACGATCTCGCCGGCCATGTTCCGCTACCAGCCCGGGGGCGTGGCGCACGCTGTGCCCACGGGGACCGAGGTGTCGCATTTCGTTCCGGCCGGCGTGGAGGCTGCACGGCACCTTGCCCATCTGGTGCGGCTGTACCGCAAGGAGGAATACGACACGCAAAAGGCCGCCCTGGACCGCCTGAACGAGCGCGACGGCGCCGATGTCTTCCTGGCCAATTACCTGCTTTATGGGCGGCAGGACGATCCGCTTACCTCGTTCTCGATTACCACCTGGACGTGCGGCGTGGACACTTCGCTGCCACGCGCGGATCGCATCGCCCTGGTACGGCCCGACGCGGCCGATGGCACGGGGCAGACGCGCGTGGTGGGCTGGCAGCAGGCGCTGGCCATGCTGGGCGACCTGATGGAGCCGGAGCCGCAGTATCCTGCCAGGTATCGCGTCAAGGCGTTTCCCGACGATAGCCGGCTGGCGTTGCTCGATGAGATCGGCTGACGCTCGCCTGCCAATGCACCCGGCACGCCGTTAGCGCGTCTTGCGCAAAGTCAGGTTGATCCGCTCGCGGCCCACCAGCGCGTGATCGCCGTCGGCCAGCGGCGCAATGCCGTGGAACGCCAGCCTGGCCGGGCCACCCCATACCACCACATCGCCATGCGCCAGCCGCAAGCGCAGCGGGCGCTCGGCGCGGGCAAGGCCGCCGAACAGGAACACGGCCGGCAGGCCAAGCGACACCGAGACGATGGGCGCGCGCAGGTCGAGCTCATCGCGGTCCTGGTGCAGGGAGAGCCGGGTGCCTGGGGCATAGCGGTTGAGCAGGCACGCATCCGGCCGGAAGTCGGCAAAGCCGGCCGTGGCGGCCGCATCGCGCGCCAGCGCCAGGAAGGCATCCGGCATGCTTGGCCAGGGCTGGCCGCTGAGGGGATCGGCCGCTTCGTAGCGGTAGCCGGTGACATCCGAAACCCAGCCAAACTGGCCGCAGTTGGTCATGGCCACCGACATGCGCAGGCCGCCCGGCGTGACAAGGTGCCGCCACGGCGCTTGCGTGGCAATGGCGCGCACGTTATCCAGCAGGGTGAGTTCATGCTCCCGTGCGAAGCCGCGCAGCACGACTGCGCCGGGCACGATGGGCTCGGTGCGGGGGGCATCCTGGGGGAGGGAATCGAACAGATCGAAGGTCATGGCGTCTTGGCGGGCGGGGCGCGCCAGCCTTGATGGCTGCGGCCCCGCTCTAAAACGACATGGTAAGCGCGAATGCGCTGGGCTGCGTGGCATGCCCGGGCGTGTGCGCCCGAGCCGCCATCCCGCCCGGGCGGTCAGGCGAAGGTGTCGACTTCGCCGCGTGCGAGGGTGCGTGCCACCGGGGCCACGGGGCCGGCATTGACCGTGGCGGCCGGGATACCGGCCAACGTGCCGAAGCCGTTCTGCGCGTTGCCCGGCTGGCGTTGCTGCTGTTGGCCGTTGCCGGCCTGGCCGGCAAAGCCGTCGGCGCCCACCGAGGTCTGGCCCAGCTGGATCCCGTTGTCGGCCAGCGCGGTGCGCAGTTGCGGCAGCGCGGCTTCGACCGCGGCGCGCACGGCGGCGTGCGGCGAGACGAACTGGGCCTGGGCCTGGTCGTTGACGACGTTGAGCACGACCTTGAGCGGGCCGAGGTCGGGCGGATTGAGCTGCAGCTCGGCGGTGTGGTTGCCTTGGGTCGACAGGCGCACCATCTGCTGGCCCAGCGCTTGCGGCCACTGGCCGTCACCCACGGGCGGCGCGATCGGCAGCGAGGTGGTCGGCGACAGGCCGCCGGAGGTCGGCGCCTGGCTCGCGGCCAGGCTGCCGGCCGCCATCAGCGGCGTGACGGCGGCGGGCGTGGCTTCGGTGCTGGCCGGCTCGGCGGCGCGCATGGCTGCCGCCAGTTGCATCGGGTTGGCCGGCGTGGCGGCGGTGGCTGCCGCGGCTGCTGCGGGCGCGTTGCTCTTGCCGGCATCGCCAAGCTGCAGCGGGGCCTTGTACGGCTGGCCGAGCGAGGCGTCCTGCTGCCCGGAGGAGGCCTGGCCATTGCCGCCTTGCTGGCCGGCCATGGCGGCCTTGAGGCTGGCGGCCAGGTCCGGGGCGGCCTTGGTGGCGTCGGTGCCGGGCGTTGCGGCGGGCTTGTCCGTGGTTGCCGCCTGGGTGCTGGCCGCGGCTTGCGGCACGGCCTGAAGCGCGGCGCGCTGGGACGCGATGGTGGCCAGCGTATCGGCGGCGGCCGAGGTCGTCGGTGCGGCCGCGTCGGGTGTAGCGGCCGCGGCGGTGGCGAGCGCCGGGTTCTTCATGTCCTTCAAGCCGGCTTGCGCGCCCAGGGCGGCAGTGCCCGGCAGTCCGGCCGAGCCTGGCAGCGCGCCGTTGGCAGCCAGCGCGGCAGGCTGCGCTGGCTGGGCCGGTTGCGGCGCGAGCAGGGCGGCCAGCGCGGCGGCGGCGGACTGTGCGGCGGGATCCGCGGCTTGGTCCTCGGACGTTTCGTCGTCCTTATCCTGGCGGCGTGACGGCTTGGTGGCTACCGTGCTGGGCTGCGTGCCTTGCTTGGCGGTGTTGGCGGTCTGGCCGCTGGCGTCGTCGCGTGTGGACGCGCTATCGGTGTTGTTGTTGCCGGCGTTGCTGCTATTGCTGCTATTGCTGCTGGTGCGGTCGTCGTTGCGGGCGCGCGCCAGCGCATCGCCGAACCCTTGCTGCTGCTGCGCGTCGGCACTGCTGGTGTTGCTGCTGCTGCGCGAAGGGGCGGCCGTGGCGGCATTGCTGACAATCTGGCTGATATCGATCATGTTCGGGCTCGGTCTGTCTGGGCGGCTTAGCGGTGGCGGCCTGCAACTTGCAGGCGGGCGGCGCGGGCTGCGTATTCGTCGGTGTCGCGTTGCTCGCGGCGCGTGCTGGCAATCTGCTCGCGCGTATCCGCGCGGGTAATGAGCGTGTCGAAGGAACTCTGGCGGCGCTTTTGCTGCTGCCAGTTGGCGCGGCCAGCGAGCAACTGGGCTTCGGCCCGGGCCAGTGCTTCAGTCTGCTGGCGGATGGCGGTATCGAGCGAGGCCAGGAACTGCGCAAAGTCCTGCCAGCGGGTGGACGTCATGCCGTCCTGCGCGATGGCTTGCATGCGCTCGCGGTATTCCTGCCGGTACTGCGTGAGTGCGGCCAGTTGCTGCTCCGCCTGGTTGCGCAGGCCTTGCAGCCGGCCCAGCTCGCGCGCGGCGGCATCCGTATCGTTCTGGGCCAGGTCGGCCAAGGTATTCAATGCAGATGGCTTAGCCATGTTCACTCCGTTGGAAGAGACTATGCAACTGGCCGATCGAGGCGTCGTAGCCGGCGCGCTCATGGATGTCTTGCTGCAGGAAGGCCTCCATCTGCGGATGCAGGTGGATGGCCAGATCCAGCTCCGGATCGTTGCCCGGCACGTACGCGCCCACGCTGATCAGGTCGCGGTTGCGCTGGTAGCGCGACATCAATTGCTTGAAGCGCCGCACCGAGGCGAACTGCGGCGGCTCGATCAGCGCCGTCATGGCCCGGCTGATCGAGGCCTCCACGTCGATGGCGGGATAGTGGCCGGATTCCGCCAGGCTGCGCGACAGCACGATGTGGCCGTCCAGGATGGCGCGCGCTGAATCCGCGATCGGATCCTGCTGGTCGTCGCCTTCGGTCAGCACGGTGTAGAAGGCCGTGATCGAGCCGCCGCCTTCGGCGCCGTTGCCGGTACGCTCCACCAGCGTGGGGAGCTTGGCGAACACCGAGGGCGGATAGCCCTTGGTGGCGGGCGGCTCGCCGATGGCCAGGGCGATCTCGCGCTGGGCCATGGCGTAACGCGTGAGCGAGTCCATGATCAGCAGCACGTGCCGGCCCTGGTCGCGGAAGTACTCGGCCAGGCGCGTGGCATAGGAGGCGCCCTGCATGCGCAGCAGCGGCGAGGTGTCGGCAGGTGCCGCCACCACCACGGAGCGCGCGCGCCCTTCCGGACCCAGGATGTTCTCGATGAAGTCCTTCACTTCGCGGCCGCGCTCGCCGATCAGGCCGACCACGATCACTTCCGCGCTGGTGTAGCGCGCCATCATGCCCAGCAACACGCTCTTGCCCACACCGGAGCCGGCGAACAGTCCCATGCGCTGGCCGCGGCCCACGGTGAGCATGCCGTTGATGGCACGCACGCCCACGTCGAGCACAGTCTCGATGGGCGCGCGCGACAGCGGGTTGATCTGCGTGCCGCCGAGCGTGACTTCCGTGGCAGCGCTGATGGGGCCCAGGCCGTCCAGCGGACGCCCGGCGGCATCGAGCACGCGCCCGAGCAGGCCTTCGCCCACCGGCAGGCGCTTCGAGCCCGGCTCACGCGGGGTGGTGTCGCCGCTGGGCAGCGGCGTGGGCTCGAGCGGATAGACGCGCGCGCCGGGCACCAGGCCCACCACGTCGGATTGCGGCATCAGGTAGAGCCGGTCGGCGCCGAAGCCAACGACTTCTGCCTCGGCCAGGCGCGGCCCGGTGTTCTTGCCGTGCAACTGGCCACCCGGCAGCTCGATCAGGCAATCGCTGCCGACCGGCAGGCGCAGGCCCACGGCTTCCAGCACCAGGCCGGCGGCGCGGGTCAGGCGGCCGCAGCTGCGCTTGCTGTCGATCTCGGCAATGCCGGCCGAGGCCGCGGTGAGCGCATCGCGCCAGCGCTGGCCATGCAGGCCGGCGGTGAAATCCGTATTCACCGAGGTATTAGCCGAGGTATTGGCCGAGGTATCAGGCATGCGGCGGCTCCCACGGGTCGTCACGGCCGAGCGCCTTGACCACGCGGCTCCAGCGCGTGGACAGCGTGGCATCGAGCTCGCCGCTGGCGGCACTCGCCACGCAGCCGCCGCGCGCGATGGCCGGGTCGGCGCGCACGCTCCAGCCGGCGGCCTGGAGCTCGCCCGTCAGGTGGGTTTCCACCAGCGTGACATCTTCGGGATTGAGCAGCAGGCAGGGCGAGCCGGACAGCGCCGGCTCGGCCGCGAGCAGTTCGCGCACCGCCGGAAGCAGCACGGCGGGATCGGCCTGCACGGCTTGCACAACGAGCTGGCGCGCCACATCCAGCGCCAGTGAAATCAGGGTCTGGGCCACTTCTTCGTCAACGCGGCCAAGCGCGTGGCTGAAGGTGGCGGCCAGTTGCTGCAGGTGGGCGGCTTCGGTGCGTGCACCTTCCAGGCCGCGCGCATAGCCTTCGCGGTGGCCGTCGCCGTAGCCCTGGGTCTGGCCCTGGGTATAGCCCTGGGCGTAGCCTTCCTTGCGCGCGCCTTCCCGCATGGCGTCGAGCGCGGCAAAGTCGATGGGGGGCGGCGCTGGCTCCAGCGGCATGAACTCTGCCGGAGCGGGCGCGGCCTTGCGCGGATCCAGCGAGACCATCTGCCAGCGCTGCCAGCCGTTCTTCTGCGGGGCGCGGCCCGCCGGCGCGGCAAAGCTCTCGAAGCCGGCCTGCCGCGGCGCGCCGCGGTTGCCCGCTGCGCGGCCATCGCCGGCATCGCTGGCATGATCGCCGCGAAGGTCGCTGCGGCCATCGACAAATTCGCTGTCCGAGGCAAGGCCCCGGAACTGGCGCAGGGCACGTTCAGACGTAGGCATCGTCGCCACCACCGATTACAACTTCGCCGGCTTCGGCCAGGCGTCGTACCACCTGGAGGATGTTCTTCTGCTCGGCCTCGACTTGCGAGACCCGTACCGGGCCCAGCGCTTCGAGGTCTTCGCGCAGCATTTCGCCGGCGCGGGTCGACATGTTGCGGATGAACTTGTCGCGCAACTCCACCGGCGCGCCCTTGAGCGCGACGATGAGCGATTCGGTGGCCACTTCCTTGAGCACGCGCTGGATGCCGCGATCGTCGACTTCCATCAGGTTCTCGAACAGGAACATCTCGTCGATGATCTTCTGCGCGAGGTCGCCGTCGTGCAGGCGCACGCCTTCGATCACCGCTTCTTCGTGGGCCGTGCTCATCAGGTTGATGATCTCCGCCGCCGTACGCACACCGCCCATGCGGCTGCGCTTGAGGCTCTGGCCCGCCAGCAGCTTGGTCAGCACGTCGGTCAGTTCCTGCAGGGCGCCAGGCTGCACGCCGCCGAAGGTGGCGATCCGCAAGATCACGTCCTGGCGCAGGCGATCGGTGAACATGCCGATGATCTCGGACGACTTCTGCCGGTCCAGGTGGATCAGGATGGTGGCAATGATCTGCGGGTGTTCGTCGCGGATCAGTTCTGCCACCGAAGTGGAATCCATCCAGTTCAGCGAGTCGATGCCGGCGCCCGGGTCGCGGGACTCGAGGATGTCCTCGATCACCGATACCGCGCGCTCCTCGCCCAGCGCCTTGTTCAGCACGCTGCGGATGAAGGCGCTCGAATCCACATTCAGCGCGAGATACTGCTCGGTCTCCTGGCGGAACTCGGCCAGCACGGCAGACATCTGCTCGCGCGTCACCGAGTTGAGCGTGGCCATGGCCGAGCCCAGGCTCTGCACTTCGCGGGGGCCAAGGTGCTTGAATACTTCAGCTGCGGCGTCTTCACCGAGCGACATCATCAGGATGGCGCTCTTCTGCAATCCTTCATCGGTCATCGCTAGCCATCCAGTTTTTGATCACACTAGCAACCAGGCGCGGGTCGCGCTGCGCGGCGTCACGCACCAGGGCGAGATCGCTTTCATATTTAGCGGCAAGCCGCAGGACTTCCGGATTTGCCGGCTCTTCAGGCGGCAACAGAATAGCTTCGTTGTCGGCCGACTTTTCCTGTGGCGGCGGCAGGGGCGGCGCGGTGTACTTGCGCAGCACCGGACGCGCTACCTTGAACCACACGAACAGCGCCAGCAGTGCCAGCAGCAAGTAGCCGGCGGCGGTCTTGGCCAGGGCGATCATCTCCGGCTGCTTCCACAGCGGCAGTTCCGGCTTGATGTCGTTGTCCACGTTGAACGGGCTGTTGACCACGTTGAGCGAGTCGCCCCGGTCGGCCGAGAAGCCCATGGCTTCCTTGGTCAGGTTCTCGATCTGGGCGAGCTGCGCGGCAGGCAGGGCTTCAGACACCATCTTGCCGTTGGCGCCCGCCTTTTGACGGTAGTTGACCACCACGGCCACCGACAGGCGCTTCACGCCGCCCGGTGCCTGCTGCACATGGCGCACGGTACGGTCGAGCTCGTAGTTGGTGGTGGAGTCGTGGCGGTTGCTGCTCGGGCCGGTCTGGGCCGTGGCGGTGGCGCCGCCCTGGGCCTGGCCCGCGGCCTGGCCTTGCTGGCCGGGCTGCTGCCCCGGCTGGTTCGGCTGGCCCGGGCGCGGCGGCTGGGCCGTGGCGATCGGGGCCGTGGCCGGCGCCGGCGGCTGGTTGGACAGCGCGCCAGGCACGCCACCGACCGGCGCCGCGCCTTGCTGGCTCGACTCGCTCGATTGCTGGCTGCGAATGGCGGCGCGGGTCGGGTCCTGGTTCGGCTTGAAGGACTCGTCCGTGTGCTCGACGATGGAGAAGTCCACGTCGGCGGTCACCTGCGCTTTCACGTTGTCCTGGCCGAGGATCGGCGCCAGGATGGCCTCCACGCGCTGCGCGTAGTTGCGCTCCAGCGCCTGCACGTACTTGATCTGGCCGGCGTCGAGCATGCGCTCGTTGGTGCCGCTGCCGGACAGCAGGTTGCCGTGCTGGTCGACGATGGAGATGGCCTTGGGCGTGAGCTCCGGCACGCTGGACGAAACCAGGTGGCCGATCGCGGCGACCTGGCCGTCATCGATGGCGCGGCCCGGGTAGAGTTGCAGCACGATCGAGGCGGTCGGCTTCTGGCGTTCTCGCACGAACAGCGTCGGCTTGGGAATGGCCAGGTGCACGCGCGCCGACTGCACCGCCCCAATCGATTCGATCGAGCGGGCCAGCTCGCCTTCCAGGCCGCGCTGGTAGTTGACCTGTTCGGCAAACTGGCTGATGCCGAACTTCTGCGTGTCCATCAGTTCCATGCCCGTGGTGCCGCTCTTGGGCAAGCCCTGCGAAGCCAGGCGCAGCCGCGTTTCATGGACTTTCTCTGAGGGCACCATCACCGCACCGCCGCCTTCGGCGAACTTGTACGGCACGTTCATCTGCTGCAGGGAGGCGATGACGGCACCGCCGTCGCGCTCGGACAGATTGCTGTAGAGCACCTTGTAGTCCGGCGCACGCGACCAAAGCACACCCACCGCGATGGCCGCGGCGAGGGCCGCGCCGCCCAGTATCAGGGGCAGGCGCGGATTGGTCTTGAGTCGCTCGAACAGCTCGGACTTGTTCGACAGGGCTGCCACGGCGTTCATGCGCGCGCCCCCGTCACGGCCGGGCCGGCATGGGTCAGGATCGGCTGGGCCGGATGGCGGGCGCCGCTCTGGCTGCCCTGTCCACCCCGGCTGGCCTGGCTAACCCTGGCTTCGGCATGGCTAAGATCACGCTGCTGACAAAACACGCGTACTCCCCGCGATAGTTGATGAGATTCGGGTCCGGACCGGGCGCGCAAAGGTAAGCGGCATCCCAGATTCGGCACGGTATCGATGATCATCCAAGGCGGGTGCCGACAATCCGGCGAATAGGCCTCGTTTTCCACCCGAATTCCCGCAATGGCCCAGGTGACGCCGCGAGTACGCTTCGGGGGCTGGCACAGGCGGCGCGCGCGGATGCGGCATTTGTGGCATAGGCGGCGCATTGCGCCAGGTTTGCCGGCAGCGGCCAGGGCGAGTGCCCGGCGCAACCTTATTGACTCATTTTCGAACCGGTTTCCCCCGGGGCGGGCTTCGGCTGGCCAGGGCGGGGCGGGTTCCAAGCGGATCGCCATGACTACCATCTCTTCTATCGACGGCATGTTGCAGCAACTGCGCGGGCTGGCCCAGAGCGCCACCGGGCAGGAAAGCCAGGCTTCCGCCGTTTCCTCCGGCGGTTTTGCCGGCGAGCTCCAGCGTTCGCTGGCGCGCATCAGCAACGTGCAGGAAAAGGCTTACGGGCAAGCTGAGGCGTTTGAGCTTGGCAAGCCGGGTGTGTCGCTCAATGATGTGATGATCGATATGCAGAAGGCCAATGTTTCGTTTCAGACCGGGGTGCAGGTTCGGAACCGGTTGACGGCGGCTTATCAGGAAATGATGAATATGACGGTTTAGGTGGATGGGTTTTGCTTGTGGCTGCTTGGGGGTGCTTGGGGGTAAGGGCAGCTGCAGTTTCACCTCCCCTGCGGGGTGGCGACCTACTTTCTTGTCTTGCCAAGAAAGTAGGCAAAGAAGGCGCCCCATACGGCCTGGGTGAACCTTGACGGCTCGCTTCGCATCGCGCTTGGGTGATTCCCGCCCCTTCGGGCGGGAATCACGGCTACACCAGTTGGTTGATCTTGCCGTCGGTTGGCTCCTCTCTCCCACCTTGTGGGAGAGGGGCCGAGGGAGAGGGCGGGCGCTTGCCATGCCGCGGTGCCTTCGTTATCGCTTGCGCTTCTTACGGCACGGGGCGGCAGCCCCGGGAACTTACAGCCGGAAATACTCTTGCGCCGCTGGTTCGCGCACCGGCTTGCACACCAGATCCCCAGCATTTCCCGCGTACACCAGGCAATCCCCCGGCGTATCGCGATTGATCACGCTAACGCCCTGCGCAATCACCGATCCATTGCCCACATGGCTGCGGCCGATGATGGCGGTATTGGGATACATCACCACACCGTCGCCGATCACCGGGGCGGCGCCGTGGTTCTTGCCTACCGTGGAGTTCTGGTACAGCACGAGGTAATTGCCGTAGGTGGCCTTTGCCAGCACGATGCCGACCGAGTGCCCGATCAGGAAGACTTCGGGCATGATCACCTCGTAGAAGAGGTCCATCGCGTTGAGCGCCTTGTTCAGGCAGAACAGCTTGGTACACGCGCGCAGGTCGCCGCCATCGCGCCAGATCGAGTTGGACAGATAGTAGAGAAAAGTAGCGTACTGGCTGGAGTGCAGGTAATCGAATTCACCTGGTCGCCACATCCGGACCGCGTCGACACAACGGCCGGTCCTGGCGAGTGCCTCGTCCAGATAGCGTTCGAGCGCGGTCCGGTGATCCGCGCCATCCGGAAAAAAGCTGGCCAGCTGTGCTTGCACATAGCTGGCCAGTCCGGCCCGGTCGGTGCCGATGAGCTTCATGCCTGCTTGCGGTAGTTCATGTAGACCAGGGCGGCTTGCGGATCCTGCAGGGCAGGGTCCTCGTACCAGCGCACCATGTCTTGCGATCTCTCCACATTCAGGGGGACTCGCTTTTCCTCGACGAAACCGACCTTGCGATAGAACTCCAGCGCGCTATTGTCGGATCGCACCCTGACCGCGAGGTGGCGCAGACCGAGCTGGTGCTCGGCCCAGTCCAGCATCGTGCGCAGGGCTTCCTTCATCAGCCCGCGCGGGGAGGCGCCACCGCTGACGATGGCATCCGCTTCACCGTAGCTGGTATCCCAGTCGATGAAGTCGATGCCGACATGGCCAAGTGGCGTCCCGTCAAGGCTCTCCACCATGAACAGCAGCTTCGAGGGGTTGGCGTGCACGTAGTCCACCAGCCACTGCTCGGTGCGTTTGGCATGCGCGGCGAACTCGGTCAGGAAGGACTTCACGTGGCGATTGCGCCATTCGCTGAGCAATTCCAGGTCGGTCTGCGCGATGCAGCCGGGCCGGGTCGGAATGGGCCGCAAGACGGCCACGACCGGCCGGCCGACCGGGATGACCACGCCCACCTGGCTCGTCGCGGCGCTGGCCTTGATGCTGGCGATCAGCTCTTTGCCGGAGATGCGCGTGTCCATATCAGCCCACCACTTTGTCAAAATAGCTACGCACCTTGGCGGCCACTTCGCGCACGATCGCCAGATCCATCTTGGAGTACAGCGGCAGCGACAGGATTTCCTTGCCGACACTGTTGGTGACCGACAGGTCGCCCGCCTTGCAGTCCTTCCACAGGGTGAACCAGTGACCCGGCTGCCAGTGGATGCCGGTGTCAACGCCGTTCTCCTTGAGGTACGCGCGCAGATCGTCACGATGGCCTTCGGGGACGCGGATGTAGTACAGGAACGGGTTCACATCTTCGAACTTCGACTTCGGCGTGCGCACCATGGGCACGTCGGCCAGCAAGCGGCTGTACTCGACGCAGGCATCGCGGCGCGTCTTCGCGATGGTGCCGATCTTGCGCAATTGCGCCAGGCCGACGGCGGCATGCATATTGATCATGTGATAGCGATAACCGACGCGTTCCACATCGAAGGTCCAGGCACGCTGGTTCTTGTACATCACGGCCGCCGGCTGTTGCATGCCGAGCAGGCGCAGCTCATGCACCAGTTTCAGGTCTTCGGGCGTGCTGACCACGATGGTGCCGCCGTCCAGGCAGGTCACGGTCTTCACCGGATCATGGCTGAACACGCAGATGTCAGAGAAGCTGCCGACCGGCTTGCCCTTGTACTTGGAGCCGAAGGAGTGCGCCGCATCGTGAATGACGCGCAGCTTGTGGCGCTTGGCGAACGCGGCCACTTCGTCGTGGTCGCACAGCAGGCAGTCGTAGTCCATCACGATGATGGCCTTGGTGCGCTCGGTGACCAGCTCTTCGGCGCGCTTGAGGTCGATGCACAGCGTGTCGTCTTCGCAGTCGCAGAACACGATTTCGGCACCCACCTGCGTAATGACCTGGAAGTCCGCCGAGCAGTTGAACGACGAAACGATGACCTCGTCGCCCGGGCCCACGCCGGCCACCAGCAGTGCCACGTGCAGGCCGGCTGTGCCGGTGCTGACGGCGGCCACGTACTTGTCCTCGGCGCCGATCAGCTTCTTGACTTCTTCCTCGAATGCGGACACGTAGCTGCCCATGCCGAGCCAGCCGAGCTCAAGGGCTTCGCGGCTCGCCTGGATTTCTTCTTCTTCGATCAGCGGTTTGAACATCGGGATCATGTCGGGTCTCCTGCGTTGGGTTGGTGTTGCCACAGTGGATGTTGTTGGTCGCGTGGAGAGAGGATGGGATTCTCCAGCGGCCAGGAAATATCGAAAGCGGGGTCGTTCCAGCGTACGCCCGCCGCGTGGGCGGCAGAGTAGGGGGCGGACATCTGGTAGAACATCTCGGTGTCGTCGCAAAGGGTCTGGAAGCCATGCGCCACGCCTTGGGGCACGTAGAGCATGGCGGCGTTGTCGCTGCTGAGCTCAAACGCCTGCCACTGCCCAAAGCCCGGCGTGCCCTCGCGAAGGTCCAGCAGCACGTCATGCACCTTGCCCCGGCTCACGCGGATCAGCTTGGCTTCCGCGTACGGTGCCGTCTGGTAGTGCATGCCACGCAGCGTTCCGCGCTGGCGGCTATAGGACACGTTGCACTGAACCAGGCGCGCATCCAGGCCCTGCTCGCGAAACGCCTGCTCGCACCAGGTGCGGGCAAAATGGCCGCGGTCATCGCGCAGTTGCTCGGGCTCGACCAGGAACACGCCAGGCATACGGGCGGCAACGAATTTCATAGACTGCGCACCTCCGGGATCGGCACCAGGAACTTGCCGCCCCATTCGCGGATATGCGCCATCTGGCCCATGATCTCCTCGCGCAGGTTCCAGGGCAGGATCAGCACGTAGTCGGGACGATCCGCGTCGATGGCCTCCGGCGCCAGCACCGGAATGCGCGAGCCTGGCAACAGCGTGCCTTGCTTGTGGGGATTCCGGTCCACGGTGTAGTCGATGAAATCGGTGCCGATGCCGCAATAGTTGAGCAAGGTGTTGCCTTTGGCCGGTGCACCATAGCCAACCACGCGCTTGCCGGCGCGCCGCGCGGTGACGAGAAAATCAAGCAGGCTGCGCTTGGTGGCGCGCACCGCTTCCGCAAAGGCCGTGTAAGGCGCGAGCGTGGTCAGGCCGGCGGCCTGCTCCGCCGCCAGGCATTGCGCGACCTGCGCGGTGACCGCGTGCGCTGCGGCCTGGTGACAGACAAAGAGGCGCAGGCTGCCACCATGGGTGGGCAAAGTCTGCACGTCGAACACGCGCAAGCCCGCGCGTGCAAACACCGGCAGCAACGCGCTTAGCGACAGGTAGGAGAAATGTTCGTGGTACAGCGTGTCGAACTGCGTTTCGGCCATCAGGCGCAACAGGTGCGGGAACTCGAGGGTGATCACCCCTTCAGGCTTGAGCACGCGAGGCATGCCGCCGACAAAGTCGTTGAGGTCAGGCACATGCGCCAGCACGTTGTTGCCAAGCAGGAGATCGACCTGCCAGCCCTCGTCGCACAGCGACTGTGCGGTATCGCGGCCAAAGAACACTTCGCGGCTGGCGACACCGCGTTCGCGCGCGGCCGCGGCGGTGTTGCCCGTGGGCTCGATGCCCAGGCAATCGATGCCGGCCTGCACAAAGTACTGCAGCAGGTAGCCGTCGTTGCTGGCGATCTCCATCACGCGGCTCTCCCCGCCCAGCGCGAAGCGCTTCGTCATATCCTCGACGTAGCGGCGGGCGTGCTCCAGCCAGGAGGCAGAGAACGATGAGAAGTAGGCGTAATCGTCGTGAAAGTGGGCCTCTGCCCCCGTCACGTCGCTGAGCTGCACCAGCCAGCAGTGGTCGCAGACTAGCGCATGCAGCGGATAGAACATCTCGCCCTTGCCAGCGTCTTCTCGCTTGATGAAGGCGTTGGAGACCGGGGACAGTCCCAGGTCGACGAAGGTGTGCACCAGCGGCGCGCCGCAGGCGCGGCAGTTACCGTGGTTGGGTGCGGCGTCTGTCATGAGCAGAATCGATCCAGTTGTTGTTCGGAGAGGCTACGCGCCAGGTGTGGGTCGCGCTGGACCGCGCTATACCACTCGGCGGTAGCGGCCAGTGCCTCGTCAAGCGTCCAGCGCGGACGCCACGACAGCACTTGCCGGGCCTTGGCCGAATCGAGATACAGGTAGCGGGCTTCATGCGGCGCTTGCTCTCGGGCGGCCTCGTCGACCTCCCATTGCAAGCCTGGCCAGTGAGCCTGCAGACGCGTGAGGACCTCGGCCACAGGGAGGTTATCGGTAGCGGCGGGGCCGAAGTTGAAGGCGTCCGCCAGTGCTTGTTCGCCTGCCCACAGGCGTTCGCCCAGCAGCAGGTATCCACGCAGGGACTCCAGCACGTGCTGCCAGGGACGCGTGGCTTCCGGGCTGCGGATGCGCAGCGGCTGCGCCGTCGCGGCGGCGCGCGCGGCATCCGCGATCAGGCGATCCATCGACCAGTCACCGCCACCGATCACGTTGCCGGCACGCGCGGTCGCCACCAGTACGCCGCTCCCGGCCAGGAAGGCTTGCCGGTAGCTCGCCGCGACGAGCTCCGCGCCAGCCTTGCTGGCACTGTAGGGATCGTGGCCGCCGAGCGGGTCTGTCTCGCGGTAGCCCCACAGCCATTCTCGGTTTTCATAACTCTTGTCGGTGGTGACCACCACCACGGCGCGCACCGATGGGCAGGCCCTCACGGCCTCCAGCAGGTGCACCGTGCCCATCACGTTGGTGGCCCACGTCTGCACCGGCTGATCGTAGCTGGCGCGCACCAGCGGCTGCGCGGCGAGGTGAAAGACGATCTCGGGCTGTGCCGCGTGCAGCGCGGCGGTCAAGGCAGCCTGGTCGCGGATATCGCCATGGTGGTGCGCGTGCATGCCCGCCTCGACATCGGCCAGGGCGAACAGTGCCGGGCTGGTGGCGCAGGGCAGTGCATAGCCGCTCACGCGCGCGCCCAGCCGGTGCAACCACATCGCCATCCAGGCGCCTTTGAAGCCGGTATGGCCCGTCAGGAAGACAGAGCGCCCGGCATAGCAGGACAGTGCATGCATTACCAGCATTTCCAGGGAGCGGAGCCGGACTGCCACATTTCTTCCAGCTGGGTCTTTTCGCGCAGCGTGTCCATGGGCTGCCAGAATCCGTCGTGCTCGTAGGCCAGGAGATGTCCAAGGCGGGCCAGTTCCTTCATCGGCTCTTGTTCCCAGGGGGTATGGTCGTCGGCGATCAGGTCCAGCACCTCGCGCTCGAGCACGAAGAAGCCCCCGTTGATCCAGCCGCCATCGCCGCGCGGCTTCTCGGAAAAACCGGTGACCATGCCCTCGTTGGTCCGCTCGAGCGCGCCATAGCGCCCGGGAGGTTGCACTGCGGCGACGGTTGCCCAGCGTCCGTGGTTGCGGTGGAAGGCGATCTCCGCACTCAGGTCGATGCTGGAGACGCCATCGCCGTAGGTGAAGCAGAACGACTCGCCAGGCGTGAGGTAGTCGCGCACCCTGCGCAGCCGGCCGCCGGTTTGCGCATCTTCGCCGGTGTCGACCAGCGTGACCCGCCATGGCTCTGCCTTGCGGCAATGCACGTCCATGCGGTTCTCCGACATATCGAAGGTGACGTCCGACATGTGCAGGAAGTAGTTGGCGAAGTACTCCTTGATGACGTAGCCCTTGTAGCCCAGGCAGATGATGAAATCATTGATGCCGTGCGCCGCGTACATCTTCATGATGTGCCACAGGATCGGCTTGCCGCCGATCTCGATCATTGGCTTGGGGCGCAGGTGCGACTCTTCGGAAATGCGGGTACCAAGCCCGCCCGCCAGGATGACGGCTTTCATGCGGCTTCCTCCAATACCTGGATGCCCAGGATTTCATAGGTCGTGGGTTTGCCCTGGCGCTCGATAAAGGCGAGATCCAGGCCGAACTGCTGCTGCAGGATGTCAGCCAGGGGGCTTTTATCGTGGCCGCCTTCGTCCATGCGTACGCTCAGCAGCCGATAGAGCGGCACGTGGTACGGGCGCAGGTTGATGCTCTCCATCAGCAGTTCGAGGGCGCGGTCGTGGTTGCCCAAGTGCTGCTGCATCTCGCCTAGCGCGAACGCGACCAGCCAGTGCTTGCTCCACTTTGCCGACATGTTCTCCAGCAGGCTGCTCAGCTCGATATGCCGCCCTTCCTCCAGCAGCAGGCCGATGGTCAGCACGAGCTCTTCCATGGAATGCCATGCGCCGGCGCAGAAGACGCCATCCTGGGTGCGTGCCTCGAGATGGCTCACGTCGCGGTGCTGGCCAACCAGCGCTACCGCCTGGCTTTCGAACCAGCGCGCGAAGCCGGCGGCGTCGAAGATGGCGCTTTTCTCGAAGCGGTGCCGCATGCTCAGGCGCAGGGCATTGAGCTGGTCTAGGTTGCTGGCCAGGCTGGCCGCCACCGTGACATAGGCTTCTTCGGTTTCGCAGATCAGCTCGTACAGCCCCATGGCGTGCAAGAACGGCGCCGAAACGCGGGTGTGGAACGGGGCGCAGGCCAGCGTGACCACGGGCACGCCCATCCAGAGCGCGTCGCAGGTGGTATTGCCGCCAGTAACGGGGGAGGTATCGAGCACGATGTCGATATCGTGGTAGGTCAGGTATTGGTTCTTGCCTTCCCTCGGTATGCAGGTCACCCGCTGCGTATCGATTCCGGCCTGCTGCATGCGCTCCAGAAGCGGAATCCTTACCTCGTCCCGGTCGAGTTCCGCGGCTTCCACAAGCAGCCGGCTATCCGCGCAGCTTGCCAGGGTGGCGCTCCAGAGCCGCAGCGTGCGGTCCGCGATCTTGCCGAGGTTGTTGCAGGAGCCAAAGGTGATGAAGCCGTTGCGGTTGGCGGGTGTCTCGCGTACCTGGTATTCGGGCTGGTAGGCCTTTAGCGGACTATTGATCATCGGGTAGTAGACCGCGAAGATGCCCGGCGCGCGCAACAGGTTCTCCGTGTAGTGCGATTCGGCTCCCGCCGGGTCGCCGATCCAGTCCGTGATGCGATGGTGGATGGCTGGCATCCCGGTGCTGCCGGGATAGCCCAGCCAGGTGAGCTGGACAGGGGCCAGGCCGTAGACCATGTAGTGCAAGGGCGAGGTGCCTGTGTAGCCGCCAAGATCGATCAGCAGGTCGAGGTTTTCCTCGCGCACCGTCCGCACGACTTCGTTCTCCGCCATGTTGGCCACGTCGACGAAGCGATCGCAATACATGGCGATCTTCTGCGTGACGGTATCCCGATAGGAGTGCAGGCTGAGCGCTACCACTTCGAATCGCGCCCGGTCCAGATTGGCGATGAAGGGGATCAGGATGTACGAGCACGCGTGGCGGAACAAGTCATTCGAAAGAATGCCAATGCGAATGCGCTCGGACGCCGGTTTCGCTTGCACGTTCAGCAGAGGCTGGCGCTGGCTGGCAAGCTGCTGCGCGAAGCTGCTCGCTTCTTTCAGCAGATCGGCGGCGCCGGTTTTCTCGCCGAATAGCAACAGGAACAGCAGGTTGGAGCGGATGCTCTTGTTGCCCGGGTCAAGGGCCGCGGCCTTCCTGAGTACCGAGATCGCGTCTTCCGCGAATCCCGTGTTTTTCAGGTCGTTGGCGTAATTTGCCAGGATGGCGGGATTGTTGGGGGCGATCTCGAGCGCTTTGAGAGACGCGTGCTTGGCATCCGCGTGCAGGGCCAGCTTCTGCAGGACGATGACATAGTTGGCCCAGGCTGCCAGGTTGCCCGGGTGCGCGGCGACGCAGTCCCGCAGCATGGCGCGGGCCGATTCGTGCTTGCCCATCGCGCTCAGGATGCGGGCGACCGTGACGATCATGTCGGGCTGGTTCGGGTGCGCCTTCAACCCGTCCTGCGCGATGCGGTCAGCCTGCTCGATCTGCTGCAGGCCGAGCGTGCCTACGGCGCGCCAGTAATATGCCTGGTAGAGGCTGGGGGCCAGCTTGCCGGCCTTCTCCGCATGTTCGATGGTTTCATGGTACCGGCCGGCGAAGTAGCTGGTCTCGGCCTTCTTGATGTACCGATCCGCTTTGGAGTTGGCTGCGTTGTTTTTCATTCTGGATGGGCTAGTTTGTCAGGCGAGGCGGCGCGCGGCCAGGGCTTGCAAGGCAGCCATCAGGCGTGGGCCGGTTCGAGGTTTTGCGCTCGCGCAATGTCGATGCCAAGCACTTCGAGGATCGTGGGCGCTCCTTGCTGCTCCAGGAACGACAGGCTTATGCCGAATTGCTGTTGCAGGAATTCACCCAGCATGCCCTTGTCGTACTGATATGCATCCATGCGGGTGCTGAGTAAGCGATAGAGCGGCAGGTGATAGGCACGCAGGCCGATGCTCCCCATCAGGTATTCGACGCAGGCGTCGGGCTGTCCGCTGTGATGCGCGATCTCGGCCAGTACATAGGCCGTGATCCAGTGCCTGGGCCATTTCGCGGAGAAGTTCTCCATCAGGCTGCGCAGTTCCACGTAGCGCTGGGCTTCCAGCAGGCCCGCGATCGCCACCACGATCTCCGCCATGGTGTGCCAGGCATCGGCGAAGTAGACGCCATCGCGTGAGCCGGCAGTCTGGCTATCGATTGGCCTGTGCGGCTGGACCAGGGTGGTCAACTGATCTTCCAGCCAGCGCGCGAATCCTGCGCTGTCGGCCAGGGGGCTCTGCTCGAAGCGGTGCCTGGTCGATAGCCGCAAGGCATTGAGCTCTTCGAGGTGGGTCGCCAGGTGCACCGCGACCTCGACATACTCGCGCTCGTCCGCGCACACCAGGCCATCGAGCCCGATGGCATGCAAGACACCCGCGGAGATCCGCGAATGGTAGGCGGCGCCGGCCCGCGATACCACCGGCACACCCATCCACACGGCGTCGCACGTGGTGGTGCCGCCGGTCAGCGGCCACGTGTCGAGGACGATGTCGATGTTGTTGTAGGTCAGGTACTGGTTTTGCACCATCCGCGGAACGCGGATGACCCTGGCCGCGTCAATGCCGACCCGGGCCAGGCGTGCCAGCAGTGGTCCACTCACGGTGTCGTTGTCGATGTCACGCGCTTCGATCAGCAGCCGGCTGCCGGGGCAGCGCGCCATTACGGCGCCCCACAGGGCAAGGGTCTGGTCGGTCACCTTGCCCAGGTTGTTGCAGGAGCCAAAGGTGATCACGCCAGTCCCGTTGCGCAGCGCGGGTGTGTCCTGGACCCGGTATTTGGCTCCGTAGGTCTCGAGCGGGCTATGGACCAGCGGGGCATAGGTGCAAAAGGCGGGCGCCCTGAGCAAGGCTTCGCTGTAGTGCGGCTCGAATCCTTCTGGATCGCAGGTCCAGTCGGTGATGCGATAGTCAATAGCGCTCAACCCTGTGCTGCCGGGGTAGCCCAGCCACGTCATCTGTACCGGCGCCAGGCCGTGGACCATATAGGGAAGCGGGGAAGTTCCGGTATGCCCGCCGAGGTCGATCAGCACGTCGATCTGCTGGCCGCGCACGATGTCGACGATATCGGCGGTGGACTTGCCGGCCAACTCGATGAACTGGTTGGCGTGCAGCCGGATCTTGTCGGTGACGTGGTCGCTCTGCGGGTTGAGCGAGAACGCCACCACTTCTACGCGGGTGCGGTCCAGGTTGGCAAGCAGCGGCAGGATGAAGTAGGCACAGGCGTGCCGCAGCAGGTCATTGGATAGCAGGCCCAGGCGGATCGGGCCGCCGTCCTGGCGCAGGGCGTGCTTGCGCAGCGGGAAGCGCTGCCCGGCCAGCAGCAACTGCTCGTAGGCCCTGGCTTCGCGCAGCAGGTCGGCTGCCGTGGTTTCCTGCGCGAACAACATGGCGAACAGCAGGTTGGCGCGGATGGCGAGATTCTTCGGGGCCAGTCTTACCGCTTTCCAGAGTGCCTCCATGGCCTCGCCCATCTCCCCGATTTCCTTCAGGGCGAGGGCGTAGTTGCAGGCGGCGATGGGTTCGTTCGGATCGATGGCCAGCGCCTTGAGCGCGGCTTCCTTGGCCGCCGCGGGTTCGCGCAACTCCAGCAGCAGGGCGGCGTAGTGCACCCACGCGCTCAGCGAGCCGGGAGCGGCGCCGACGCAGCGCTGCAGCAGTTGCCTGGCTTGCTCGTGCTCGCCGTTGCGCAGCAGGACGAAACCGCCAAGAGACATCAGCTCGATGTCGTCGGGGAAATGCTGCAGCCCGTCGCGCAGGATCTCGCCGGCCTTCTTCGTATCCTGCAGGGCCAGCCAGGCTGCCATCTGCCAGTAAGAGGCGTCGGCCCGCTTGCCGAGGATCTGCTCCGCCTTTTCGGCTTCTCTGAGTACAGCGCGGTACTGGCCGGCCTGGTAGGCTGCGCGAGCCTTCTCGATCTGGCGGGGAGACTTGCTAGCGTTGGTAGGTTTCATCGGTTGGGCCCGTCTTGGCGGGCTGGTACAGGCAATGCGCTTATTGGCGACGCCGCCGCGTACCGGGAAAGGCGGTGTCGCGGCGGCATCGCCAGGCTGTTCCGGCCCCTGAAAGTTATCAGGACGACAGGCACGGGGAGGCCGGAATACAAGCCAAAAAAGAGGCTAATTCCGGAGGCGGGGCAGCAGTGGGGTGAATGCGGCGCTTTCGGGGGGGGAGGGCGGCCGCCGCCGGGGACTCAGCGAGGGCTGAACGTATTCGACGCCGGCGCGGAACCGGCTTGTGCCTCGCCCTTTTCGAGCTGATACAGCCAGGCCAGCAATTCGGCCACGGCCACGTACAACTGCTCCGGGATGCGCGAGTCCAGGTCGACCTGCATGAGCAAGGTCACCAGCGCGGGGGAATTGTGGACATAGACGCCGCCGTCGCGGGCGCGGGCGATGATGGTGTCGGCCACGTCGCCATAGCCCTTGGCGACCACGCGGGGGCTTTGGTCGCGCGTTTCGTCGTAGCTCAGCGCCACCGCCGTGCCGCGCGCGTTGTCGTCGGGCTGTCTCACCGCTTGGTGCTCCCGGCCGGTTGGAAGATGCCATCCACCGCCAACGCGGTGAGATCGAGGCCGGTCGCGGCGAGGCGATCCTGGAGCTGCGCGCGCGCGCCGGCCAGGAGGTTGACTGAGGCGGGCGCCGCCAGGCGTGCTTCGACACTGTTGCCGGTGAGCCTGATTCTGGCCTCCACGGTGCCGAGGTTGGGGAACTCGAGGACCAGCCGGGTTGACCAGGCGCCACCGGCAATGGCTTGCGGCTCGCCCTGCCCGCGCGCGGGGGTGTCATCTTGCTCGCGCGTGATCTGCCATTGCATCGGCGTGCCCGGCCACGCTTCGCCCATCCAGCGCAATTGCTGGGTCGCCAGGGTGTCGAGTTGCTGGCGTACCAGCGTGGTGGCATCCGGGTGCACGGCGGGGCCGGTGGCGCTGGTGGCTTGCAACGGGTCGGCGGCCGGCTTGCTTGCGCCGAAGATGTCGTCCGCCGAGAGATGCACCGTGCGCGGCGCTGGCGTGGCTGAAGCTGCCTGGTAGGCCTGGGTTGCCTGCTGGGCGAGATGTGCGGAGGGCGTGGACGGATTCGCGGCAGGCGCCGCCGCCGTGGAGGCGGCGCTGGGGGCGGGCGCCGAATAAGTGGCCGCAGCCTTCGACGCTTGTGCCGGCGTGTCGGCACCGGGATCTTCCCCGGGAAGGGGAAGGCTGCCCGACTCCGCCGCGGCGGCGACAGCGGTGGCTGCCTTGGCAGCCACCTGTGCGGCAGCCTGTGCCGGGGCGGGCGCCGGCGCGCCCGCAGCCGGCTGATACGTCAACTGCAATACCGGTTGCGTGGCATCTGTGGTGGCCGGCGCAGCGGGCGGGCGCCCCAGCAAGGCCTGTGGCTCGCGCATCAGGCTATCGAGCGGGCGCGTGCCGTTCAGCCATTGGCCGAGATGCGACTCATAGAACAGGCCGCTCTGCCCAACCTGGCGGGCCAGAGCGCTTGCCAGAGAACTGGCCTGGCCGCTGCCCGGCGGTGTGGCCACGATGGGCGCCGCGCTGCGCAGCGGCGCGGCGTCGGTGCCGTCCAGGATGTCGAGGATGACGCGTGCCGCCGTGCTGAACGACTCGCGCGCCGAAGTTGTTGCCGCGCCTTCGGGCGCGGGCGGCATGCCGGTACCGACCGTTCCTGCCCGGCCTTGTTGCACGGTGTTGCCGCCCTCGGCAGTCCCCACCGTGTCGGTGACGGTGCCAACCGGCTGCAAGGCTGCCAGCTTGGCTACGGTTAGGGCGGACTTGAGCGCCTGCGGATCCGTGCGCAGGGCAAGCGATGCATCTGCCGGAAGGTTGATGCCGATCATTTGCCGAATCAGGCCGGCGAGCCGTAGGCGTGATGCAGTTCCTGGCGGCGGCGCGAGTTACTCAGCAGGTACCCCAGCTCCTGCATCTTCGGCGTGACCAGGTTGCGGATGGCGGCATCCTGCGACAGGATGGTTTCCAGCATCCGGTAGCGGTAGCGCCGTTCTTCGGCGCTCAGCAATGCCACGTCGTCGATGCTCTTCAACGTGCTGACCTGGGTGACGTACCCGTTCTGCAGCGCGCACAGCGTATCCCAATTGCCCGCGCGCGCGGCTTCGCACATCAGGCTGGACAGGCGTAGCAGCTCTTCATAGCAAGTGATGATCTTCTTCTTTTGCGGCAGCATGTCAGGTCCCTATCGAGACAGCTTCCCTCGGCATGAATGCCTGTGGCGCAGACTCCGGCACGGCGTCCGGATCGATCTGGCTCCAGGCCGAGGCAATGTCGGCCAGCAGCTTGTCGACCTCGTTGAAGCGGCTCTCGTCGTTATGCAGGTTGGCCAGCATCAGCTGCCGGGTCATGTAGTCGTAGAGCGCATCGAGGTTGCCGGCGAGCTCCGCGCTGGCGCCATGATCCAGCGATGCGCGCAGCCCGCTTTCGATGATGTTGATGGCGTTGGAGACGGCCTTGCCTTTTTCGGCGATCTTGCCTGCTTCCATGTGGAACTTGGCGCGGGCGATCGCCGCCCGCGCACCATCGAACAGCATGACGATGAGGCGGTGCGGCGAGGCACTCATGGCCCCGGTCTCGTGGCCGACGTTGGTGTAGGCGTTGGCGGCGGTGCGTGCGTACATGGCGGCGCTCCCTGAGTTTGTTATGACGTGTGCGAGAAACCTGGTGGGTTCAGCCCGAAGTGCTGCTCGAACTGCTGAACTGCTGCGTCAGGTAAGTCTTGGTCGAGTTCAGCTTTGCCATCAGCGTGTCCAGGTTCTGGAACTCGGTCTGGTACTGCGCCACCGCGGCATCGATCTGGGCCGACACATCGGTGTACTGGGTCGCGAGCGACTTGAGCGTGGCGTTGACACCGTTGGTGGCGGTAGTCAGTGCGCCCGTGGGGGAGACAAAGCCCGCCGCCGCGCTCGACAGCTGGTTGCCGTAGCCTGACTTGCCGTCGGTGCCGCTGAACAACTGCGCGACGCCCGTGCGGTTGGTGGTGAGCGCGGTATTGAGCTTGCTCGAATCCAGCGACATGCTGCCGTCGGCGTTGAAGCTGATGCCGATCTGCGTCAGGTTGGTCAGGCCGGTGGTGCCAGCGGCCGTCTGCGGGGTATTGATCACGTTGCGCAGCTGGTTCTCGATCACGCGCAGCGTGGAGTCGCCCAGCAGCGCGCCGGCGGTCTTGGTGCTCGGGTCGTAGGCGGAGAGCTGGGCCGCCGTGGACTGCAGGGTGTTGTACGCGGTGACGAAGCTCTGCACACCGGTAGCCATGGCGCTGGTGTTGCTGGCCACGTTCACCGTGCTGGTGCCGGTGGTGGCCAGGTTAAGTGTCACGCCCTGGGCCGCGCCCTGGACCGAATTGCTAGCGCTGGTGATTGCCAGGCCGTTGATGCTGAGCTTGGCGTCCTGTGCCGCGATGTTCTGCGTCATCGCCGTCGTGCCGCCCGGGTTGTATGTCAGCAGGTTGCTGATGGTGGTGGGGTCGCCGCTGCCGTTGCTGCTGACCGAAACACTCATGCTCGAAGCAGCGCCGGTGGTGTTCGAGGTCAGCACCAGGTGATAGGGCGTGCTGCTGCCGTCGTTGACGATGCTGGCGGTAACGCCGGCATTGGCGGCGTTGATGGCGTCGCGGATGCCGCTCAGCGTATTGTTGGTGCCATTGATATTGATCGACGCCGCCGGGGTGCTGCCGGGTGTGAAGGTCGTGCCGGTGGTGGTGCCGAACTGGATCTGGATTGTCGCGCTGCCCAGCAGCATGCCGGTGCTGTCGGTGATGCCGTTCGCTACCAGCGTCTGCGACTGGGCCAGCTGCGAGACGTTGACCGCATAGCTGCCCGCCACCGCGGTATTGTCGGCCGAGGTGCTCAGCACGCTGGTGTTGCTCGACGTGGTGGTGGTGCTGTTGTACAGGCTGGCCGTGCCCAGGGCGGTGGCGGCCGACTGGAACGAAGCCAGCGCCCCTTGCAATACGCCATAAGCCGAAAGCTGGGTGTTGACCGCGCTTTGCTGATTGGTGATCGGGGTCAACTTGAGCTGTTCCGCCGATTTCAGATTGGTCAGCAAAGTGCTCAGATCCAGCCCGGAACCGACACCAAGCGACGAAATCGCTGAACCGCTCGTCGAACTCGTTGCACTCGTTGAACTCATGATGCGTACCTGTGGTTGATATGTACGGGGAGGGGCGCCCGATCAGGCGGTTTGGTGAATCAGCAGGCCCTGCAACTTATCAATGGCGCGGACAATGCGCAGGACTTCTTTTGTGGGGAACTGGCGAATCGTCTCGCCGGAGGCCTTGTCCACGACACTCGTGACCATTCTGTGCGTGGCTTTGTCGATGCTGACGCGGACCTCGAGCGGGGTGGCCTCCAGGGCCTCGTTGAGGCTCTTCAGCGCACTGTTCAGCCCGGCGCTGCCGGCCGCATGGGCGCCGTCGGCCGGCTTCGATTCCGCTGCCCCCGAACCCGGATCCGCCGGGCTTCTCGTCGCTCCGGTAGTACCAACGGACGATGCCGGCCCGACGGTGAGTGTGGCCGGCATTGGCAGTGGCGGTTCGGTCGAACTGATCATGATCTGTTCTCGCAGCGTTGGGTCTGTGCACAAAAGGCTTCGGTGGAAACGCTTTCAGAGCGGAGACCGCTCTGAAAACATTCCCGGCAGGACGGGCCCGGGTAGAACCCGTCCTGCTAGGAGGCAGCCGCCTGTTGCGAGAATTAACGCAGCAGCGACAGCACGCCTTGGTTCGACTGGTTGGCCTGGGCCAGCACAGACGTACCTGCTTGTTGCAGGATCTGGGCGCGCGACATGTTCGACACTTCGGTCGCGTAGTCAGCGTCCTGAATGCGCGAGCGCGAAGCCGACAGGTTCGTCACCGCCGAGCCCAGGTTGGTGATGGCCGAGTTGAAGCGGTTCTGAACGGCACCCAGGGAGCTGCGCAGCTTGTCGACCGTGGCCAGCGCCTTGTCGATCAGGGCCAGCGGGTTGGTGCTGCCCGAGCCGGTGAACTGGGCCGTTGCGGTGGTGGTGCCGGCGGTGCTCAGCTCGATTTGGGTGGCGTCCGTGACCGACGTGGTGGTCGAGCCGCCGTTGGCCTCTGCACCAGCCTGCGTACCAGCGGACAGCGCGTAGTTGTTGCCGCCTTGGGTGATGAAAGCGACTGCAGCGCCGCTGGTGTCGGCACCGACCTTGACCAGCTGGCCAGCCACCGTGTTGCCGGTGTTGCCGTTGGCGGCATCGCCGATCTTCACTTGCACCTTGTTCAGGGTGACGTTGCCGGTGGCGGCGTCGACCGAGGCAGCGTAGTTGTCGTTGCCGTACTTGACCACGTAGTTGCTGGTGGCGTTGCCGGCGGAGTTCAGCACGTTGTTCAGGGTCAGGGAGCTGGTGCTGACGGTCGAGCCGACGACGGCGGACAGGGCGTTGGCAGCCGAGGTCAGGTTGACCGAAACCGGTGCGGAGCCGGTGGCGGCTGCAACCGTGGTGACGGCGGCGCTGGTGCTCAGTGCGTTCTTGGCCACCGTGAAGCCGGTCATGCCCAGGGTCTTCGAGCTGATTTCTTGCAGGCCGATCGAGATGGTCTGGCCGTCTTGGGCGCCGACTTGCACGCTCAGCGGGGTGGCGGTGGACGACAGGACCTTGACGCCGTTGAAATCGGTTTGTTGCGAAGTGCGGTCGATTTCAGCCAGACGTTGCGTGATTTCGTCCTGGATCGATTGCAGGTCGCTTGCCGAGTTGCTGCCCGTTGCGGCTTGGACGGACAGGGTACGGATAGCTTGCAGGTTGTTGTTGACTTCGTTCAGCGCGCCTTCAGTGGTTTGCGCCAGCGAGATGCCGTCGTTGGAGTTGCGCTGTGCTTGCGTCAGGCCGTTGATGTTGGCGGTGAAGCGGTTGGCGATCGCCTGGCCGGCGGCGTCGTCCTTGGCGCTGTTGATACGCAGGCCCGACGACAGACGCTGGATCGCGCTGTTCAGCGACGATTGCGATGCGTTCAGGTTGTTCTGCGTCATCAGAGACAACGTGTTGGTATTGATGGTCATCGACATGGTACGACTCCTATTCTTTACAGTAGATTGTGCAATCCGGCTGCTGCCGCAACGTTGGCTGCCAGGCAATGCTGGGCGAGAAGTGCCACCGTTGTTTGGGTTATCGGTTGGTGCCGGAAAAGATTTAGAGTGATCTTTGCGATGGTTTGAAACTGAGTGACGGATTTGGCGCGAAACAAGCCCGGCCGGGCTAGCTGCGTGACCCCGGCAACGCCTAGCGGCGCTTGCGGGTACGCGGGGTATATAAGCTGACAAATTCCGGCGAGGTCTCCGCCCCGGGCACGCAGGCCGTGGCCTCGGGGGCGTGAGCCGGCGTGATCACGGCGATGGAGTGCTTGTAGACGATCTGCGGAAGCGGGTCCTGCGCAGACTCTGCCAGCAACACCATATAGTTGTCTGTCGCGATGATCACGCCGTGCAGCCGAACGCCGTTCGATAAATGCACGACGACAGGATTGCGACTTGCGCTGTGGGTGGAGAGCTGCAGGTGCTGCAGTTTCCGGCTCGGGCGATCGATCCTGGTTACCTTCTTGTTCACAACTTCTCCGGAAGAGCCCGCTCGGGTTCTGGCGGCTGGCGACGGTCCAATAACTGGGCCTGGGCAAATGGGGTGTGACAGCACGGCTGGGTGCCGGTTGTGGCACGGCCTGGGCTGGGCGAGGGATGAAACATCCGCTCTCGGTGCTGGCGCGGGACGGCGAGGCGGCATGGGCCGGGACCGGCCCTGGTTTGTGTCCAGGCGGTGGATCCGATGCTGCCCCGCAAGCTGTGGCGGGCGACGCCGCCAGAAGAGAAGGGAAATACTTCAGGGGCGAGGGTAACAAAATTTTTTGCAAATCTTGACGGTTGGGGGGCGCGTCTCGCGTAGAGGTTTTCCTCTAATAAAGCTATTGCAACACACTGCAAACCTATGAATTGATTGGCGCTGGTGTGGCAAGTCCCAACGCCACCCGCGCCCGCATTCCCTGTCTGGCATGGGTTTGCGGGCTGCAAGGTGGCCCTGGCCTGCTACTGCGATGCGTCCCATGCCGGGTATCCGCCACTTGAGTGGCATTTTCGGCACTTTTTCTATCAGAGATATCCCTGATAGAAATTGGATTTACACCTCATGTAAGCAGGTTTATATTCGCGTCAGGGCCTTTCGGCTCTAAAGCAGTCCTGGAAAGCCTACGAGCACCCCGCGCGTGGGCTTCTTTTTTTGTGCGCCCACTTTGTTTGTTGTGCGCCTTCGGCGACAAGCGCCGGTGGCAGCACTTCGAAGTGCATGGGTGACATTAGACGACAGGTTGCCGCTGGGCAATCGCTCGAATTGCCGGGCTTTTCCCCTCTATATTTCCTTTCAAATCCCCATTTTTGCGCTTCTTTTCGGAAGTCGCCGTTTAGCCCTCAAGCTTGCTCCTGTCCCTGCCGTTAAGCCCGCGATGCGGCGTCGCTCCGGAAATCTGTCCGGGGCGAGGATGAAGCGCGCGCGATAAGAGTAAAAGGAGCCGGGAAGATGCGTTGGTTGCGAAACTTTGGCATTGGGGTGCGCCTGACGGTAGCGTTTTCGCTCGTGGCGCTGCTGCTGATTGCCGTGGCCGTGCTGGGCATGATGTCCCTGCGCACCATGAACGAATCGATGCGCCTGACGGTGGAAGGGCGCCTGTTCAAGGTGCTGGAGATCGAGCGTGTCAAGCAAGATGCGCTGCGCACCGGCATCCTGGTGCGCGATGCCACGCTGAATGAGGATCCGGTTGCCGTGCGGCGCAACGCCGAGCGTATCGGCGCGCTGCGCCAGGACATGCGCGGCACGCTGGATGAACTGGGGAAATGGCTTTCCAGGTCCGCCAAGCCTGAGATCCAGGAAACCTATCGTGCCCTGGTCGAGGCACGCAATGCTTACGACACCCAGCTCGACACGGTGCTGCGCCAGTTGCAGGGCGGCGAGTTCGACAGCGCGCGCAGCGCGCTGGTCGCGACCCTGCCGGCAGCCCAGGCGCCTTACTTCGACAAGCTGAGCGAATTGTCCGACGGGGGGCGCAAGGTGGCCGCCGCCGCCGTGCAAGAGGCCAACGCCAGCTATGAGATGGCGCGCAACCTGCTGCTGGGCCTGGCTGCCGCCGCGGTCGCGCTGGCTGCCGTCCTCGGCATCGGCATCACGCGCTCGATCACGCGCCCGGCGCGGCAAGCGCTGGACGCGGCACAAGCGCTTGCTCATGGCAACCTGACTTATGTCATCCAGGCCAGTAGCGATGACGAGATGGGCCGCATGCTGGGCGCGCTGGAACGCGCTTTCGGGCAGTTGGCGACACTGGTGCACGGCATCCAGGGCGCGACGCGCTCGATCGATGGCGCGACCCGGGAAATCGCCAAGGGCAATACCGACCTGTCCCAGCGCACGGAAGAGCAGGCGGCATCCCTGGAGCAGACCGCGGCATCCATGGAGCAGCTCACCTCTACGGTCAAGCAGAACGCCGCCAATGCACGCCATGCCAACGAACTGGCGGTCAGCGCTTCCGGCGTGGCGACGGCGGGCGGGCACGCTGTGCGCGGCGTGGTCGAGACCATGCAGCATATTTCGCAATCGTCGGCCAAGGTCGCCGAAATCGTCGGTGTGATCGAAGGGATTGCCTTCCAGACCAATATCCTGGCGCTCAACGCGGCCGTGGAAGCTGCCCGCGCCGGTGAGCAAGGACGTGGCTTTGGCGTGGTGGCCGCGGAGGTGCGCAGCCTGGCCCAGCGGTCGTCGTCGGCGGCCAAGGAGATCGGCCAGTTGATCAATGGCTCGGTGGGGCAGGTGGCCCATGGCGCCAAGCAGGTCGAGGACGCCGGCCGCACCATGGACGATATCGTCGGGGCGGTGAAGCGCGTGACCGACATCATGGGCGAGATCGCGGCGGCCAGCGAGGAGCAGTCCTGCGGCATCGAGCAGGTCAACCGCGCCATCAATCAGATGGAAAGCGTGACGCAGCAGAACGCCGCGCTGGTGGAGCAAGCCGCCGCCGCCGCCGAGAGCCTGCAGCAGCAGGCCGCCGGGCTGGTCGACGATGTGTCCAGGTTCCAGGTGACACCGGCGCAAACGCAAGTTGCGCGGGCGCCGGCACCGGCTGCGCGGGCAGTCGCTGCAGCGCGCGTGGCGCCGGCAGCCGCCGGGCGGCGCCCGGCGGCGCACACGGCCGCTGGTGGCAAGAGCCACCCACCGGCCCGCCCGGGGGCGGCTCGCCCGACCCCGGCCAAGCCCGTGGCTCCAGCCGCTCGTGCCGCCCAGGCGGTGCAGGTGGTTCAAGCAGCGCCGGCGGCACCGGCAGCACGAGTAGCACCAGCAACCGCCACCAAGCCGGCGGCCCGGCCAGCCGCCGTGGCACCACGTGCTGGCGCGGCCCGCACCCCCCGCGAGCCCGTGTTGCCCAGCAAGACCCGCGCACCGGTGGTGCGCCAGGGCCGCGAACCGGTGCTGTCTTCCAAGACGCTGCCCGCCGCCCGCCAGGCCAAGCCCGCTGCCGTGGCCGCGCCGGCGCCGCGCCGTGCCGCGCGCACCCCGGCTGCCGGCAGCGCGGCCGTGGCTGCCGGAGACTGGGAATCGTTCTGAGTCCAGCAGCGTCGCCTTGAATGTCGCCTTGGCGGCGTTCAGGTCGGGAGCCCGGCAAAGCGCCGGGGCGGCTGCAAGGCGCAAGGCTTAGGCCTACAATAGCGCCCTTGTATACAAAAACAGACAGGAGCGATGCCGCCCGTTCGCGGTGGCACCGCACTCCATGTCCCTCGCCGCAAGCGTTCTCTCTCCCCCGCGCCCATGACCGCCGTCTCCATGCCGCCCTTCCTGGCGGTTTCAGTTCCGCCTTCATCCGCCCAGCTACCCGCGACCGCGATCGCCTCGGCCACTTCCGCGTCCTCCGAGGCCGCGGACGGTGGCGGCAATCCTGGCAACACGGCATCCGTCCCCTCGCCGGTTCCGCCGGTGCCGGTGATGCAGATCATTTTCGGGCTGATGCTGGCCATCCTGCTGGGGGCGCTGGAGCAATCGATCGTGGCCGTGGTGTTGCCGGAGATCGCGCTGCAGCTTAACGGCTTCGAGGAGATGGCCTGGGTGGTCTCGGCCTATCTGGTGGCCTCCACGGTGGTGACGCCGATCTACGGCAAGCTCTCGGATCTGCTCGGGCGGCGCTCGGTCCTGTCGTTTGCCATCGTGTTGTTCTTCCTGGCTTCGATCGCGTGCGCGCTGGCGCAGACCATGCCGCAACTGATCATCGCGCGCATCCTGCAAGGGCTGGGCGGCGGTGGCCTGATCTCGGTGTCGCAGGCCACCATTGCCGATGTGGTGCCGCTGCGCGACCGCGGCCGCTACCAGGGTTATGTGAGCGGCGTCTGGGCCGTGGCCAGCATGGCGGGCCCGGTGATCGGCGGCTACCTGGCGCATTACCTGTCGTGGCGCTGGATTTTCTGGATCAACCTGCCGCTGGCGCTGCTCGCGCTGCTGGTGGTTCGCCGTGCGCTCAAGCACCTGCCAGCGGGCGGGCGCCGCCATCGCATCGACTACGTCGGCGCGCTGCTGTTCGGTGGCGGCCTGACCGGCGTGCTGGTGTTCCTGACCCGGCTCGGGCAGGGGCAGTCTGCCGCAACGCCGCAGACGCTCGGCCTGCTGGTGGCCGGGATGGTCGCCATGGTGCTGTTCGTGTGGCAAGAGCGCCGGGTGGCGGACCCGATGATCCCTCTGGACATGCTGCGCGTGCCGACGGTCACGATCTGCTGCATCACGCTGTTCCTGTGTTTTTTCCAGCTGATCGCCATGTCCGTGCTGCTGCCGCTGCGCTTCCAGGTAGTGGGCGGCGTCCAGGCCGACAGCGCCGCGCTGCGGCTGGTGCCGCTGACGCTGTCCATCCCGTTTGGCGCCTTTATCTCGGGCCGGCTGATGACGCGGAGCGGGCGCTACAAGCCGCTGCAGCTGGCGGGCTCGCTGGTTGCGCCGCTGGCGATCGTCGCGCTGGCGTTCGTTGATCCGCATGCGGTCCTGCTGACCGCGCTGGTGATGGTGATGCTCGGCCTGGCCATCGGGCTCCAGCTGCCAAGCGGCTTGGTCGCTACCCAGAACGCGGTGCCTGCCCACCAGGTGGGCGTGGCCACGGCGCTGACCGCCTTCTCGCGCATGCTTGGCGGCGCGGTTGGCGTGGCGGTGCTGACCACCGTGCTGATCGCACTGTTGCGCCATGGCGGCATGGGTATAGCAGACCTGGCCGGTGGCGAGGACATCCTGATGAGCATGTTCCATCGCGCCATGGTGGGGGGCGATGCGGGCAACTCGGCCGATGCCGGCGCGGTGCGCGCGGCGGCCGAGGTGGCATTCCGCACCTTGTTCCTGCTCAGCGCCGCCGTGTCGCTGGTCGCGCCCTTCCTGGTGGCGCGCTTGCCGGAGGCCACCTTGCGCGGCAGCACCGGCACCAGCGTGGCAGCCAGCATGGATTGACGGCGCACGCAGACCGGGTGCGGCCGGGTGAGGCCGCGCTGCCCGGCCAGGTCAGGGGCTCTGCGCCTCTGGCGCGCTGCTTTTCCCCAGGAAGCCGAACTCCACCGGCGTCTTGGCGTAGAACACCTGGACGTCTTCCAGGGCAAGGCGGTCGAACAGCCGCTGCACTTCCTCCTCCGTGGCAATCACGGTGATCTCCTCCGGCCGGTCGGCCAGCTCCAGGAAGTGCCAGGTGTGAAAGCGGCGGTCATGGCCGATGCCTTCGGCCGCCACCATATGCGTGGCGCCGCGGATCCGCAGCTCGCGCAGGATCTGCAGTAGCCAGTGGGATAGCTGCTTGCCGTGGTGGCGGCGGTTTTCGATGGTGAACAGCGTGAGTTGGAAGCCTTGCACGGCAGCCCCCCTTTTGCCCCCTTGCGGCGGTATTCGCGTGCCGCGGACGTGGCATGGACGGCGTGCGCCTGGCGGGGTGCCGTCTTTAGTTTAGGCGCGAAACCTGCTTCCCCAAAAAACAAGGGATTACCCTAGCCCCGTTCCGGGAAAGGGCAGGCTATATTTCCATTTGTTTCAATAGAGATCCATGGTTTTATATATAAAACAAAAACCAAGGGGTCACTTTTATTACGCCAACCCTTAGCAGGCCCCAGTGCGACATCCGAAGTCCGAAACCAACCGCAGGCGCGCACTGCGCTGGCCCGCCGCAGCTTGCCTCGCGATCGCCAGCCTGTGGATTGGCGCTGCACCAGCGGCGCGCGCCGCGCAACCCGCCTCTGCCTGCAGCGCACTGCGCATTGTCGTGCCGTTCCCGGCGGCTGGCCCGGCCGACCTGCTCGCGCGCACGCTCGCGCAGGGTTTGCACCAGCGCCGCGGCATGACCGTGGTGGTGGACAACAAGCCCGGGGCCAATGGCAATATCGGCATCGATGCGGTGCGCCGAGCGTCCGGCGATGGCTGCACCTTGCTGGTGGCGCCGGCCGGCAACCTGACCATCAACCCCACGCTGTTCCCGGCACTGTCATATCAGGTCGAGCGCGACTTCCTTCCCGTTTCGCTACTGGCAAGCTCACCCAATGTGCTGGCGGTGCACCCCTCCGTGCGCGCCAGCTCCGTGCAGGAGCTGGTGGCGCTGGCCCAGCGCGCCAGGCCGCCGCTTGGCTATGCCAGCCCAGGCGTGGGCAGCGGTCTGCACCTGGCCGGCGAGCTGTTCCGCCAGCAGACCGGCATCGCGCTGCTGCACGTGCCCTACAAGGGCACCACGCAGGCGCTCAACGATGTGGTGGGCGGGCAGGTGCCGATCCTGTTCGGCACGCTGCCCACGCTGGCGCCCTTCATCCGCTCCGGCGCGTTGCGCGCGCTGGCCGTGACCCAGGCCACGCGCTCGCCCGCGGCGCCAGCGATTCCGTCGCTGGCCGAGCAGGGCGTGCGTGGCATCGAGGTCAGCTCGTGGTACGCGCTGCTGGTGCCGCGCGCCACGCCGGCGCCGGTGGTGGCGGCGCTTTATGCCGACGTGCGCGAAGTCTTCGGCGGCAAGGCGGTGCGTGAGGAACTCGCGCGCCAGGGCATGGAGCCGGTTGCCAGCACGCCCGATGTGCTTGCCGCGCGTATCCGTCGGGAGAGCGCGAGCTGGGCCGAGCTGATCCGCGCGCGCGGCATCAAGGCTGAATAAGGCAACAGCGCAATAACGCAATAACGCAAGCCGGTGATGGCAGCCGGTTTGTGTCGCCTCGCATGCGTTGCGCTTCATTCCCGCGCATCTTCCCCCGCGGCGCCTTCGGCATCCAGCCCCTTCATGTTTTCCAGCAGCTTGAGCAGGTAGTGCAGCGTGTGGGTGATGTCGCCGGTTGAAAAATCGGTCAGCGCCCGCTCGTAGTAATCCCGGATCTTGGGCTGCGCCAGGCGCAGCCATACATGACGCCCGGTCTGCGTCATGGTGACCAGCCGCGAGCGCCGGTCGCGCCCGTCGGGCGCCATGCTCAGGTGGCCGTCGCGCTCCATGCGGCTGATCAGTCCCGACAGGTTCTGCCGGCTCACCATCAGGTATCGCGCCAGGTCGCCCACGCTCATGCCATCGGCCGCCTGTGGCCGCGACAGCGCGCCCAGCACGGCCCACTGCTGCGTCGTCAGGCCTTCGGCCTCAACCGCCCTTGACCCCGTTTTATGCAACATATTTGCGCATTGGTACAGGCGAAAGAACAACCTGTTTGCCATTTCCATGCGCGCGGCCGGGGCAAGATCATCATCAAAATCGGGGTTAACCATCATAAATTCCTGAATAGCCGTACTTGCATTGGTCCAGCTGTCCGCCTAGTATACGTCAATATATTTACATATTTAAACGCTGACGCGCGACCTATCAGCCGCACGATAGCACCCTGGACCACGAAGGAGAACACTGTGCAAAGACTCGAAGGCAAGACGGTCATCGTGACCGGTGGTGGCGGTGGCATCGGCGGGGCAACCTGCCGGCGCTTTGCGCGGGAGGGCGCCGCCGTGGCCGTGCTCGACCTGAACCTGGCGGCAGCGCAGCAGGTCGCCGCCCGCATCCGCGAAGACGGCGGCCGCGCCGAAGCATTCCAGTGCGACATCACGGACCGCGCCAGCGTCGACGCCGCCGTGGCGGCCACCACCAGCCAGCTTGGCCCCATCGACGTGCTGGTCAACAACGCCGGCTGGGACGTGTTCAAGCCCTTTACCAAGACCGAGCCGGCGCAATGGGACCGCCTGATCGCCATCAACCTCACCGGCGCGCTGCACATGCACCATGCGGTGCTGCCCGGCATGGTGGAGCGCAAGCGCGGGCGCATCGTCAATATCGCCTCTGACGCCGCACGGGTGGGTTCTTCCGGCGAGGCCGTCTACGCCGCGTGCAAGGGCGGCCTGGTGTCGTTTTCCAAGACCATCGCGCGCGAGCACGCCCGCCACGGCATCACCGTCAACGTGGTGTGCCCCGGCCCGACCGATACCGCGCTGTTCGAGGATTACAAGCAAGGCGCCGGCAACCCGGAAAAGCTGACCGAGGCCTTCACCCGTTCGATCCCGCTGGGCCGCATCGGCCAGCCGGAGGACCTGCCCGGCGCCATCGTGTTCTTTGCCAGCGACGACGCGGCCTTCGTCACCGGACAGGTGCTGAGCGTGTCGGGCGGGCTGACCATGAACGGCTGAATCCGGCTGCAGCGGCTGCAGCGGCTTTCAAGACAACGAAGACAACGACCATGAACTACGAAGACATTCTCTACGACGTGCGCAACGGCGCGGCCTGGATCACCATCAACCGCCCGGAGAAGATGAACGCCTTCCGCGGGCGCACCTGCGACGAACTGATCCACGCCATCAACCGCGCCGGCTATGACCGGGAGATCGGCGCCATCGTGCTCGCCGGCGCCGGCGAAAAAGCCTTCTGCACCGGCGGCGACCAGTCCGCGCATGAAGGGCAGTACGACGGCCGCGGCACGATCGGCCTGCCGATGGAAGAGCTGCACAACGCCATCCGCGACGTGCCCAAGCCCGTCATCGCCCGCGTGCAGGGCTACGCCATTGGCGGCGGCAATGTCATCTGCACGATCTGCGACTTCACCATCGCCTCCGAGAAGGCCGTGTTCGGGCAGGTCGGCCCCAAGGTCGGCTCGGTCGATCCCGGCTATGGCACGGCTTTCCTGGCCCGCGTGGTGGGCGAGAAAAAGGCGCGCGAGATCTGGTATATGTGCCGCCGCTATCCGGCTGCCGAAGCCCTCGCCATGGGCCTGGTCAACGCTGTCGTCCCCCATGAACAGCTCGACGCCGAAGTGCAGAAGTGGTGCGATGAGATCATGGAGAAGAGTCCCACCGCGCTGGCCATCGCCAAGCGCTCGTTCAACATGGACACGGCCCACCAGAGCGGCATCGCCGGCATGGGCATGTACGCGCTCAAGCTCTATTACGACACCGAGGAATCGCGCGAAGGCGTCACCGCCTTCCAGGAAAAGCGCAAGCCCGATTTCCGCAAGTACGCCAAGTAAGCCGACATAGCCGCCATAGCCGCCGTTGCGCTCACAAGCAACGCGGCCGCAAGGTGCACCGCATCGGCGCGCCATGCGGCAAGACCTCCTGGAGACGCCATGAACCCCTATCTCGATGAAGACCTGGCCGTGCTCGGCGACCATGCCCGCCGTTTTGCCACCGAACGTATCGCGCCCGGCTTCCTGGAGCGCGACCGCACCCGCGAGCTTGACCGCGCGCTGATGCGCGAAATGGGCCAGATGGGCTTTATCGCCCCCGAGCTGCCCGAGCAATACGGCGGCCAGGGCCTGGGCTGCCTGGCGGCCGGCGTAATCCACGAAGAAGTGGCGCGCGCGGACCTGAGCCTTTCGTACATCAACCTGCTGGCTTCGCTGAACGGGCAGATCCTGGCGCATCATGCCGCCCCGGAGATCGCGCGGCCGTGGCTGCAGCGCCTGACGCAAGGCGAAGCCCTGTTCGCCATCGCGCTGACCGAGCCGCGCGGCGGCTCGGACGCGGCCAACCTGCGCCTGCGCATGGAGCGCGACGGCGACCACTACGTGCTCAACGGCGAGAAGACCTCCATCTCCGCCGCCGACCAGGCCGACGCCGCGGTAGTGTTCGCGCGCAGCGGCTCCGTCGAGGCGGGCGCGCGCGGCGTGTCTGCGCTGCTGGTGCCGATGGACCTGCCCGGCATCACCACCAACCGCTTCGACTGCCACGGCCAGCGCGCCATCGGGCGCGGCTCGATCTTCTTCGAGAACGTGCGCGTGCCCGTCAGCCACCTGCTTGGCAAGGAAGGCGAGGGCTTTGTGCAGGTGATGCAGGGCTTTGATTTCTCCCGCGCGCTGATCGGCCTGCAGGTACTGGCGGTGGCCAGCGCGAGCCTGGAAGAAACCTGGGAATACGTGGCCGAGCGCCAGGCCTTCGGCAAGCCGCTGGCCGCTTTCCAGGGCGTGTCCCATCCGTTGGCGGATTTCGAGACGCAGGTCGCCGCCGCGCGCCTGCTGTGCCTGCAGACGCTCTGGCTGAAAGACCACAACCTGCCGCACACGGCCGAAGCCGCGATGTGCAAATGGTGGGCGCCCAAGCTGGCCTACGACGTGGTGCACCAGTGCCTGCTGTCGTTTGGCCACGGCGGCTACGACCGCGGCCCCATGGAGCAGCGCCTGCGTGATGTGCTCGGCTTCCAGATCGGCGACGGCACGGCCCAGATCATGAAGACCATCATCGCCCGTACCCGCGCGGGCCGGGAAGCGGTGCCAGCCTGATCTTGCCAGCGAGCAAGCCTGACCAAAACGACAACAACGAGGAGACACGCCATGGAATTCGACGCCATCCTGCTGCCCCCGCGCCGCGCGTCCAGCGTCGCGCAAGGCTTCTGGCCAGAGCGCACCATCAACGATGCGCTGGACGACTGCTTGGCCACCTGCCCCGACAAGGTGGCGCTGAGCGCATTGCAGGTGGAAAGCGGCGAGACCACGCAACTGACGTACCGGGAACTGGCCGGGCAGGCCGGGCGCATCGCGGCGGGCCTCGCCAGGCTGGGCGTTGGCGCCAACGATGTCGTGTCCTGCCAGTTGCCCAACTGGTGGCAGTTCACCGCGCTCTACCTAGCCTGCGCGCGCCTTGGCGCGGTGCTCAATCCGCTCATGCCGATCCTGCGCGAGCGCGAGTTGTCGTTCATGCTCCGGCACGCGTGCAGCAAGGTCGTGGTGATTCCAAAGCGCTTTCGCGGGTTTGACTACGAAGCCATGTTCGATGGCCTGCGCCAGGCGCTGCCTGACCTGCGGCACGTGGCCGTGATCGGCGGCGCCGGGCCTGATTCGTTCGAGACCTTGCTGGCCGGCGCCGGCGCGCCGGATCCGGCGGCTGGCCATCGCCCCGGCCCGGACGACATCACCCAGCTCATCTACACCTCCGGCACCACCGGCGAGCCGAAGGGCGTGCTGCATTCGTCCAACACGCTCATGGCCAATATCGTCACGTACGCCGAACGCCTGCGCCTGGGTGCGGGCGACGTGATCCTGATGGCCTCGCCCATGGCGCATCAGACCGGCTTCATGTACGGCCTGATGATGCCGGTCATGCTGGGCGCGAGCGTAGTGCTGCAGGACATCTGGGAGCCGCGCAAGGCCGTGGCGCTGATCCGGCAGGAAGGCGTTACCTTCACCATGGCCTCCACGCCGTTCCTCACCGACCTGGCCCGCACGGTCACCGAGACTGGCGACGCCGTGCCCACGCTGCGCGCCTTCCTGTGCGCGGGCGCCCCTATCCCCGGCGCGCTGGTGGAGCTGGCGCGCGCCGCGCTGGGCGCCAAGGTGATCTCCGCCTGGGGCATGTCGGAAATGGGCGCGGTGACCACCACGCGGCTCGAGGATGACGATGAGCGCGCCTCCAGCACCGACGGATGTCCGTTGCCCGGCGTGGAAGTGCGCGTGGTCGACGTAGCGGGCGCGCCGCTGCCGGTGGGCGCCAGCGGCCGCCTGCTGGTGCGCTCCTGCTCCAATTTCGGCGGCTACCTGCGCCGTGCGCACCTGAACGACACCGACGCGCACGGCTGGTTCGATACCGGCGACCTGGCCCGCATCGACGCGCGCGGCTACATCCGCATCGACGGCCGCAGCAAGGACGTCATCATCCGCGGCGGCGAGAACATCCCCGTGGTCGAGATCGAAACCCTGCTGTACCGCCATCCGGCCATCGCGCAGGTGGCCATCGTCGCCTATCCCGACGAGCGCCTCGGCGAGCGCGCCTGCGCCTTCGTCGTGACCCACGGCGGCCAGCCATTCGACATGGCGGCGATGGTGGACTTCCTCAAGGCGCAGAAGATGGCCGTGCAATACATCCCCGAGCGGCTGGTCGTGCAGGGCACGCTGCCCTTGACGCCAGCGGGCAAGATCCAGAAATTCAGGCTGCGCGAGCAACTTCGCAAGAGCGGGCAAGGGGAGGGAGCATCCAGTGACCGCGCATGAAGCCACGCCTGCGAGCGACGAGAACCTGGTCCTGCTGGAGATGGTCGGCCGCGTCGCCGTGATCCGCCTCAATCGTCCCCGGCAGATGAACGCGCTCAACGATGCGCTGATGGATGCGCTCGGCCTGGCGCTGCTGACGTGTGAGCAAGACGACGGCGTCGGCGCCATCGTGATCACGGGCAACGACAAGGCCTTCGCCGCCGGCGCGGACATCGCGGCCATGCGCGGCTGGGACTATATGGACGTGTTCAAGTCCAACTACATCACGCGCAACTGGGAGACGCTGCGCAATGTGCGCAAGCCAGTGATCGCCGCGGTCGCGGGCTACGCGCTTGGCGGCGGCTGCGAGCTGGCCATGGCCTGCGACATTCTCATCGCGGCGGACAACGCGGTGTTCGGCCTGCCGGAACTGAAGCTTGCGGTCATCCCCGGCGCGGGCGGCACGCAGCGCCTGCCGCGCGCCATCTCCAAGGCGAAAGCCATGGACATGTGCATGACGGCGCGCAACATGGATGCGGCTGAAGCGGAGCGCAGCGGGCTGGTATCGCGGGTAGTGGCCGCCGGGCGATTGATGGATGAAGCGATGGCGGTGGCGCAGACGATTGCCGGCTTTTCGCTGCCGTCGATGATGGCGCTCAAGGAGGCGATCAACCGCGCCTGCGAGTCATCGCTGTCCGAGGGCATGCTGTTCGAGCGGCGGCAGTTGCATGCGCTGTTTGCCACGCAGGATCTGAAGGAGGGGATGAATGCGTTTTTGGAGAGAAGGGCACCGGTGTTCCGGCACCGCTAGACGGCATGTGGGCATCGATGCCGGAGCCTTCTATCTGCCAAAGCTGAAAAAAGGGGGGGCATGTCCATTCCGCAATGGCTCCAATTTCCGGGAAAAGAAGTTTGAATGCCAAGTCAACGGACGCTTAATACGAACCGTTTAATGGAGAGCTGGTCGGTCAGGCTAGCTCAATGTTCGCGTGTCCACGGCTGCCCGGACGGTGGCCTTCCAAGGAAATGTCATGAAGAAGATTGTCGCTACCGCTTTCGCGCTGTGCCTTGGCGCAGCATCCATCGCCGCTCAGGCGCAAGGCACCGGCAAGGTTGATCCCTACACCCAGGGCGCCAAGGCTGGCAAAGCGGACCCGTACACCGATGGCGCCAAGGCAGGCAAGGCTGACCCCTATACCGACGGGGCCAAGGCCGGCGACAAGTTTGACCCCTATACCCAGGGCGCCAACAAGAGCTCGCGTGCCAACCTGACGGATTCGAAGGCGAAGAAGTCGCATAAGAAGCAAACCAAGAAGGCCGTGCCGGCGACGACTGCCGGGGCCTGAGCCGTTTTGCCGCGCGGTGGTTGATGCCGTGCTCCTGGAAAACCCGCCAACCGGCGGGTTTTTTCTTCGATGAACCGGGTTGGCTCGCCGCCGGCGCCGCGGGCCATGACGCAGCCCAGGGAAATGCGGCGCCGCTGTCCGTGCTGTCTGATTTGCCTGGTTTGCCTGCCCGGTCCCCGAGCGGAATTCAGGGTGCTTCGCCGACCGGCATGATTGCCGTCGTATCGATGCGCTGGACCTTGCCCTGCTCTCGTACTTCCGTGCGGAGCACGAAGCGCTCGCTTGGGCAATACCAATCCGTGATCTGCATGACCGAAGGCGTCGTCATGATCAGCGTATCGACTAGCTGCGTTGGCCCAAGCGAGGAGTGCTTTTCGTAAGTGATGGGTATGCAATCCTTGCGGCCCAGCGCGGTATCAATCATGCGGCGCCGTCCAACGTGGCGCGAGCTGATGGTGATCGTGGCGTGCGCGGCGCGCAGCTCGCCCACCTCCTCATCCGTTCCGCGCGCATAGATCTTGAGTGTCAAGCTGGAGTTGACCGTCTCGCCGCCAAGTATCGCGCCCTCGCGCAGATCTGCTCCCGCATAGTTGACCACGCCTTCGCCGACGCTTGTCGATGTGCCATAGAGCCGGGCATAGCGTGCTCTCGCGTTGATTTCCGAGTGGATTTCGACGCGAACCGCCGATGGCGCAGCGAGCGGCGAGATGCTGACCAGGTCGCGCTGATCCGCAATGACCGGCGGCCCCATCAGCGCTGCCAGCGCGCTCTTCGAGTGAATATTGATGATCGCCTGGCATTGCGCCGGCGTGCTTTCCAGCAGCTCCTGGACCGTCATCATTGACATCGGCATGGCGCCGTCTGCCTCCATCCGTACCTTCGCATTCGGACGAGACCAGAGCGTTTCCCAGCAGTTTGCCTTGCCCGCCGATGGTGGCGCCGCGGCCGGCAGCGGTCTTTCGGGCAATGGGGATGATTCCGATGATTCGGACGGAATTGGCGCGTCGCTCGCGGCCCACGCCACCTGGGCGGCAGGCAGTACGGCGGCGATGCCAATCGCAGCAAGCTCGCGCTTAACGCACACTTTCTTCCCCGGGGGCAAATTTCCATTTTACTGCCTGGGTGCGCAACCCAGGGGAGCCGGCCGTGCGCCGGGCCTGCCCAATGCTGCACGACGAAGAGGCTATCGCGGAGTGAATATGCCCCGCTCATCACATCGCTTTCCCTTGGCCGGCGAGTTCTTCAATGGTCACTGGTTTTGGCTATCAATATTTAAGTATCAATCCAAATAATAAATCAACCGGACGGTCGGTTTATAAATATACTGCGGCATCGGTCCACAGGAAAACGCCATGTACACCCAATCACTGGATATCCCAGGCAACGCCCAGCCGCTCGAAACGGTGCAAGCCGACGTCTCGCCGGAACAGGCGCATTTCGACGCGGTCATGGACGCTGACGGCAAGATCGAGGCGCAGGACTGGATGCCAGACGCCTACCGCAAGACCTTGATCCGGCAGATCTCGCAGCACGCGCACTCCGAGATCATCGGCATGCAGCCCGAGGGCAACTGGATCAGCCGGGCGCCGAGCCTCAAGCGCAAGGCCATCCTGCTCGCCAAGGTGCAGGACGAGGGCGGCCATGGCCTGTACCTGTATAGCGCGGCCGAAACGATGGGTGTGTCGCGCGACCAGTTGGTCGATGCCTTGCACGCCGGCAAGGCCAAGTATTCGAGCATCTTCAATTACCCCACGCCCACCTGGGCGGACGTGGGCGTGATCGGCTGGCTGGTGGACGGCGCGGCGATCATGAACCAGATCCCGCTGTGCCGCTGCACCTACGGCCCATACGCGCGCGCCATGATCCGCATCTGCAAGGAGGAGTCCTTCCATCAGCGCCAGGGGTTCGATGCGCTGCTGTCGATGATGAAGGGCACGCAGGCCCAGAAGGACATGGTGCAGGAGTCGGTGAACCGCTGGTGGTGGCCGGTGCTGATGATGTTTGGTCCCAGCGACAAGGACTCCATCCATAGCGGCCAGTCGTTCAAGTGGGGCATCAAGCGCATCTCCAACGACGACCTGCGCCAGAAGTTTGTCGACGCAACGGTCGAGCAAGCCAAGATCCTTGGCGTGACGCTGCCCGATCCGGACCTGAAGTGGAACGAGGCACGCGGCGCGCACGACTACGGCGCAATCGACTGGGAAGAATTCTGGCGCGTGGTCAATGGCGACGGGCCTTGCAACAAGGAGCGCCTCGCCACCCGGGTGAAGGCGCACAACGATGGCGCCTGGGTGCGTGAAGCCGCGCTGGCGCATGCCCAGAAGCAGGCCGATAGACAGGCCGCCCGCGACCGCAAACAAGCTGCTTGAACAGGAGACAAAGATGAACAAGGAATGGCCAATCTGGGAAGTGTTCGTGCGCAGCAAGCAGGGCCTTGACCACAAGCATTGCGGCAGCCTGCACGCGCCCGACGCCAGCGGCGCGCTGCGCATGGCCCGCGACGTCTACACGCGCCGTCAGGAAGGCGTGAGCATCTGGGTGGTGCCCTCGGCCATGATCACGGCGTCGGACCCGGCGGACAAGGAGTCGTTCTTCGAGCCGGCCGGCGACAAGATTTATCGCCACCCGACGTTCTTCGTGCTCCCCCCCGAAGTCGACCACATGTAAGGCGGGACCCAGAACATGACCACGCTCCAACATTTGTCGTACGTGCTGCGCCTCGCCGATAACGCGCTTATCCTGGGCCAGCGCAACAGCGAGTGGTGCAGCCAGGGCCCGGCGCTCGAGGAAGACATTGCGCTGGCGAACATCAGCCTGGACCTGATCGGCCAGGCACGCCTGCTGTACTCGCACGCGGCTACCCTTGACGAAGCACTGAACGGCACACGGAAAACCGAAGACAGCTACGCCTACTTCCGCGCCGAGCGCGAGTTCGCCAACTACACCTTGGTGGAGTTGCCCCACTTCGGGCCGCTCGCCGGCACGGCACGCGCCGAGCGCGACTATGCGGTCACGATCACGCGCAACTTCCTGTATTCCGCGCTGATGTGCCACCTTTGGACGGCTTTGCAATCGTCCGCCGACACGCATCTGGCCGCCATCGCTGCCAAGTCGCTGAAGGAAACCCGCTATCACCTGACCCACGCCGCCGACTGGCTGATCCGCTTTGGCGACGGCACCGAGGAGTCGCACCGGCGCGCGCAGGCGGCGCTGGATTACCTGATGCCATACACCCGTGAGTTCTTCGCGACCGATGCGGTGGAAACCGCGGTGGCAGCGGCCGGCATCGGGCCCCAGATGGCGGACCTTCAGCCCGCCTGGGAGGCAGACGTCGCCGCCACGGTGGCCCAGGCCACGCTTACGTTGCCGTCCGAGGCGAAACACATCACCACCGGCAAGCACGGCGAGCACTCGGAGCACATGGGCTACCTGCTTTCCGAAATGCAGAGCCTTGCGCGCCAGCATCCCGGCGCCACCTGGTAGATCAAGATGAACGTTGCAGACACGCTGATGGAGTCCGACGCCACGCTGGAGCGCGCCTGGACCGTGCTCGAAGCCGTACCCGACCCGGAAATCCCGGTGGTGTCGATTCGCGAACTGGGCATCCTGCGGGACGTGCGCCGCGGCGCCGACGGCGTGCTCGAGGCCGTGATCACGCCAACCTATTCGGGCTGTCCCGCCATGTCGCAGATTGCCGAGGACATCGAGCAGGCCTTGAACGCCGCCGGGATCCGCCCCCATCGCGTTGTCACCGTGCTCGCCCCGGCCTGGACCACCGACTGGATGACCAGCGAAGCGCGCGACAAGCTGCGGCAATACGGCATCGCGCCCCCGATGGGCAACTGCGGCAGTGGCCATGCGCCGCAAGAGAAGACCATCCGCTTCGTGCCGCGCACGGCAACACACGACCGGCCAGCATGCCCGCAATGCGGCTCCGTGCACACCGAACGCCTGGCGCAGTTCGGCTCGACGGCCTGCAAGGCACTGTACCGCTGCCTCGATTGCCGCGAGCCGTTCGACTATTTCAAACCGTACTGACAACCGTACCGACCTGGACCGACAACATGGCGACACCGCAATTTCATCCGCTGCGTATCCGCGAGGTACGGCCCGAGACCGCCGATGCGGTGACTGTCTCGTTCGAGGTGCCGGAGGCCCTGCGCGACGCGTACCGTTTCACGCAAGGGCAATTCGTCACGCTCAAGGCGCATCTTGACGGCGAGGAAACCCGCCGCTCCTATTCGATCTGCGTGGGCGTCACCGACTATGACCGCGATGGCGAGCTGCGCATCGGCATCAAGCGGGTACGCGGCGGCAGGTTCTCCAATTTTGCCTTCGATACGCTGCAGCCCGGCCACGAGATCGAGGTGATGACGCCCGACGGCCGCTTCTTCACCCACCTGAACGCCGATCTGTCGCGGTCCTATGTGGCGTTCGCGGGCGGCTCGGGCATCACGCCAGTGCTCGCGATCATCAAGACCACGCTGGAGACGGAGCCGACCAGCCGCTTCACGCTGGTGTATGGCAACCGCAGCGTCGACGCGATCATGTTTGCCGAGGAGCTCGAAGACCTCAAGAACCGCTTCATGAGCCGGTTCTCGCTGTATCACGTGCTGTCCGATGATCTGCAGGAGGTCGAGCTGTTCAACGGCGTGCTGGATCAGGCGAAATGCGAGGCCTTCCTGGCCACGCTTGTACCCGCCGCCGAGATCGACGAAGCCTTCATCTGTGGCCCCGGCCCGATGATGGACGCCGCCGAGGCCGCGCTCAAGGCCGCCGGCGTGGCGCCCGCGAAGGTGCACGTGGAGCGCTTTGGCACGCCGCTGCCGCAAGCGGGCGTGCCGCCGATCGAGATCACCGACGACACGCCGGCCGCGGATCTGGAGCTGATCATCGACGGCAAGAAGCGCAAGCTGCGGCTGCCGTACGTGGGCGTCAGCGTGCTGGACGTCGGCCTGAAAGCGGGCCTTGCATTGCCCTATGCCTGCAAGGGCGGCGTGTGCTGCACGTGCCGGGCCAAGGTCCTGGAAGGCGAAGTCAAGATGGAAAAGAACTACACACTGGAACAGCACGAGATCGACGACGGCTTCGTGCTCACCTGCCAATGCCATCCGGTCTCCGACCGGGTTGTCGTCAGCTACGACGAACGGTAAGCAAACGGTAAATCGACGCACAGCAAGTGCAGTACCGCAATCCTTTAAAGAAATACGGCCCCCGCAATGAATCACGCACTGTTTGACAAACACGAGAAGACACTTGCCCAAGCCCTGGACGCCATCCGGACCCGAGGCTACTGGAGCCCCTTCAATGAGATGCCCAGCCCGCGCACCTACGGCGAGACCGCCGCTGCCGACGGCGAGGCGGCATTCAAGGCGCAACTCGGACGGCCCTTCGTGCTCGAGCAAGCCGGCAGCACGGGCACAGTCGGCGCGGAACATTCGCCATTCGGCTTCGCGCTGAACATCGGCTATCCCAACGCCGAGCCCGATGCGCTGATCGCGGCGGCGCAAGCGGCGCAGCTCCAATTCCGCAAGGCCGGCCCGAAGGCCTGGGTCGGCGTGAGCCTGGAGATCCTGGCGCGGTTGAACCAGGCGAGCTTCGAGATCGCGCACAGCGTCATGCACACCACCGGGCAGGCGTTCATGATGGCATTCCAGGCCGGCGGCCCGCATGCGCAGGACCGCGCGCTAGAGGCGATCACTTATGCGTGGGATGCCATGCGCGACATTCCGCAGACGGCGTACTGGGAAAAGCCGCAAGGCAAGAATCCGCCGCTCGCCATGGAAAAGCGCTTCACCATCGTCCCGCGCGGGATCGGGCTGGTGATCGGCTGCTGCACGTTTCCCACCTGGAACAGCTATCCCGGCCTGTTCGCGGACCTGGCCACCGGCAATGCCGTCATCGTCAAGCCGCATCCCGCCGCGATCCTGCCGCTGGCCATTACCGTGCGTATCGCGCGGCAGGTGCTGGAGGAGGCCGGCTTCGATCCGAACATCGTGTCCTTGCTGGCCACCGCACCCAATGACGGCGCGCTGGTGCAGTCGCTGGCCACGCGCGATGAGATCCGGCTGATCGACTTCACCGGCAGCACCGCCAACGGCGACTGGCTGGAGACACATGCGCTGCAGGCGCAGGTGTACACCGAGAAGGCGGGCGTCAATCAGATCGTGATCGACTCGGCGGACGAACTGAAGGCGGTGTCGCGCAATATCGCGTTCTCGCTCGCGCTGTACTCGGGCCAGATGTGCACCGCGCCGCAGAATATCTACGTGCCGCGCGATGGCATCAAGACGGCGCAAGGCACGGTCCCGTTCGAGGAAGTGGCCCAGTCCATCGCCGATGCCGTGCAAAGGCTGACCAGCGATCCGGCCAAGGCCGTGGAGCTCATCGGTGCGATCCAGAACAAGGGCGTGCTCGACCGGATCGAGCAGGTGACCAAGCTGGGTGCGCCGCTCCTTGCCAGCCAGCGCCTGGTGCATCCGGCCTACCCGGAGGCGAGCGTCAGCACGCCGGTCCTGCTGAAGCTCGACGCCCGGCGCGACGAAGATACGTTTACGCAGGAATGGTTCGGCCCGATTGCGTTTGTGATTGCCACCGATTCCACCCGGCATTCGCTGGACCTTGCCGCGCGCATTGCTCGCACGCGCGGCGCGCTGACGCTGTCGGTCTACAGCGCGGACGAACAGGTGCTCGATGCCGCTGACGAGGCTGCGGTGTCCGGCGGCGTCGCGCTGTCGGTCAACCTGACGGGCGGCGTCTTCGTGAACCAGTCGGCTGCGTTCTCGGACTTCCACGCCACCGGCGCAAATCCCGCAGCCAACGCGAGCCTTGCCGACACGGCCTTTGTCGCTAACCGCTTCCGCGTCGTGCAAAGCCGGCGGCATGTGCCGCAGCGCACCTGAACGACTGCGTATCGAGCACTACCGATCAGTAAGCAGGCACGTTGCCAACCTGGGCGGCACGACGGCTAAGACCGTTGACGCGCATGACCAGGTTGGCAGGCTGCCGCGTGGCGCCCCCGTTTCCGCCACCGTCCGTTCCTATTCTGCCGCGTCATTCTCAGGAGACAACCGTGGTCCAGCCAATTCCTCAACCGGGCGAACTCGAAGCCATCGAACTAGCCAGCCGCGACGAACTCCAGGCGCTGCAACTGGCGCGCCTCAAATGGTCGCTGCGGCATGCCTATGACAATGTGGCGCACTACCGCCGCGCCTTCGACGCCGCCGGGGTGCATCCGGACGACCTGCGCCAGCTATCCGACCTGGCGAAATTCCCCACCACGACCAAGAAGGACCTGCGCGACAACTATCCGTTCGGGCTGTTTGCCGTGCCAAGGGACGAGGTGGTGCGCGTGCACGCATCGAGCGGCACCACCGGCAAGCCGACCGTGGTGGGCTATACCGCGAAGGACATCGACACATGGGCCAACGTGACGGCGCGCTCGATCCGTGCGGCGGGCGGCCGGCGCGGCGACACGCTGCACAACGCGTTTGGCTACGGCCTGTTCACCGGCGGCCTCGGCATTCACTACGGCGCCGAGCGGCTCGGCTGCATGGTCGTGCCCATGTCCGGCGGACAGACCGAGAAACAGGTACAGCTCATTCGCGATTTCGAGCCGTCGATCATTCTCGTCACGCCGTCCTACATGCTCAACCTGATCGACGAGATGGCACGCCAGGGCATGAACCCGGCGGAGTCATCGCTAAAGATCGGCATCTTCGGCGCCGAGCCGTGGACCCAGGGCATGCGCAGCGAGATCGAGACCCGGGCGGGCATCCAGGCCGTCGACATCTACGGCCTCTCGGAGATCATGGGCCCGGGCGTGGCGTCCGAGTGCATTGAAAGCAAGGACGGTCCGGTGGTCTGGGAGGACCATTTCTATCCCGAGATCATCGATCCGGTGACCGGCGAAGTGCTGCCCGACGGCAGCCAGGGCGAACTGGTCTTCACCTCGCTATCCAAGGAAGCCATGCCGATGATCCGCTACCGCACGCGCGACCTGACCGCGCTGCTGGCGCCGACATCGCGCTCGATGCGCAGGCTGGCGAAGATCACGGGGCGCTCCGACGACATGCTGATCATTCGCGGCGTCAATGTGTTTCCGAGCCAGGTCGAGGAGCTGATTCTCGGCATTGCCCGCCTTAGCGGCAACTACCAGCTGTGCATCACGCGCGACGGGCATATGGATTCGCTGTCCGTGTCGGTGGAGGCGCGCGCGGAGATCTGCGCCTCGCTGGCCGAAAGCGAGCGCGCGCAGCTGGCACGTGAGCTGCAGCACCGGGTCAAGACGATGATCGGCGTTTCCACGGCCGTGCGCGTCCTGAATGCCGGCGAGATCAAGACCACCGCCACGGGCAAGGCGCAGCGCGTGCTCGACTTGCGGCATCCCAGCGCTTGAGGCGGCAACTGCGGGAGGCGTGAGAAGCGAGCGAGAAGCAAGCCAATCGCAGCCGATTCACGCTGAGTGAAAAAAACTATTCAAAAACGCAAAAGGCTGTTGTACAATCCGGCCTCCGTTTCGATTGAGACGGAACTTGTTCCCCGATAGCTCAGTTGGTAGAGCGCCGGACTGTTAATCCGTAGGTCCCTGGTTCGAGCCCAGGTCGGGGAGCCAAAAAGCGGGAGTAGCTCAGTTGGTAGAGCGCAACCTTGCCAAGGTTGAGGTCGCGAGTTCGAGCCTCGTCTCCCGCTCCAGACATGATGTCCACGGACTTCCATCGAAGTCCGCTGGCCTTTGAAAAAAGGGGCTTCTGCCCCTTTTTTTCATTCCATCTGCCGTAACGGCACTATTCTCCCAGGGCCGAGGCGATGGCTTTCGTCCATACGCAATGGCAAAGGCGCCAGGGTCCATATTCCCGAGGGCTCGTTCTCACTTGATCGTCGTATTGAGACTCGTATGTCCTGGCTGAAGCTGAACAAGCTTCGGGTTCTTCGTCACTCGCATCAATTTCGTTTCGCCGAGGCGCTTGCAGTATATTTTTCGATACATCCCCAACTCGGAGAGTAAGGATTGAGGTACGGGAATGTCGTAAGATTGCCGGGTCTTGCTGGTTTCGGATCTGAGGTGAATAGTGCGTTGTTCGACGTCTATATCACGCCACTCCAGGTTGAGAATCTGTCTTCTCCGCATGCCCGTGAAATAGAGCGTCCTGATGAACGCTCTCCAGAATCAGATAGGTCGCATGCAAGGCTGCCACGGATGCTCTGGATTGTCTAGCAGCTGAAATAACAGGCTCAGCTTTTCCCTCTGAATTACCTTCGGCAGTTCATGATGCACAGGTGCCTTCTTGGCGGCGCGGAACGGGCTTGAGACAACTATCCCGGTTTCCACGCCGTATTGGAAGATCGCAGAGAGATGCCGGTGTAGCGTATTGTAAGTCGAAGCCGAAGTGCTCTTGATAGCCTTGTTTCTGTAGTCAATAAGGTTATCAACACTTAATTCCTTCGCGTCAATGTCGCTTACTCATCGGATAAGGTGAGTAGTCTTCTCCCTGTACGATTTCACTGTGTCTGGTGCCAGAATCTTGTTGCGAAGATACTCTTTCAAGACCGTCATATAGACCAGGCGCGTCCGAGGTAGCAGCGCCGCTTGCTCCGCAACCCGCTCGTACCCTTCGATCCACCGTGTGTTTTCCTTGATGCCGCCACGCTGTCGGCTAGCGTCCCGAGGCTCCCGGGCCCACATCCATGCATCGATCACGCCCAGCCGCTCCCGATCCGGCGTGACGGCATACGTCGGATGCAGATACACTCCCCTCTGCGCTTCGAAGCTCAGCGGTCCTAGTCCCTCCACTTCCTGGTCGTTGACGTCCAATTCGGTTATGTCAGCGATGCACAACACCACCGGGAATTGGCCGGCCCTGGCAGCGGTGCGCTCGCCAATGTGGCTGCATCACATCCGTCCAGTCGATCTCCTCATTACCGAGGAATCGATACGTCGCCATGGTCTCCGACCATCCATCGCAAGCGCCCGGAATTCTCGCCGTCGGATTGGCTGCAAACCGCTTGAGCAGTTCCTTCGCCCGCCGGTCCCGCCTGGGATCGCCCGGATTCAGCCCTTCAAATTCTTCGTCCACCCACGCCCCCGACTCGTTGCCCATTCGCGCTGCCGGGTAGCCAGACGCGGTTACCCGCGCCCGGCCCCCTAAGAACCGTGCATGCTTCTTTCGACGCACACGGCTCAAGCCTCTACGAAGGCACCTTTCGGTACCCGGTCTCACAACTGTAGTTCTGGCGTACTACCGAGTTCTACGGCAATCGAGATGGTGCAGTTCGAGATTGCTCGCTGAGTCCGATCCGCCTTCGGTTCTTTTCACAATGTGGCGGACATCCCAAGGAGTGCCCTTTGTGATAGGTTCCTGACAGGTAGGACACAGGCGATCTTGCCTGAGCCAGACGCGGTAGAGCTTCGCACGGCCTCTTGACGAGTTCAGCGTTTTCTTGCCCCACCGGGACTCGAAGTACTGTTCCCATTTGGGGTCGTGCGGATTCGCGTTGGCTTTGATCTTGACATGCCGCTGTATTGGCGTGTCCGACTCTTGCAGCAGGGTAAGCTCCCGTTCCGTTCCATCCTCTTGTTTTTCTGTGGCGGTAAATGCCCAGTTCCGGGTGCCTCGGGTCTTGAAGTATTTCTCTTTGACCCATCTGGCTCCTTTATTGGGGTGTCTTCTCACCGCCCATCGCCATAGCATTGACCAGACATTGGCATCAACCCGAGCGAAGGTTTCCTTGGCGACTACATGGCTGTGGTAATTCGCCCATCCACGCAATACCGGATTGAGCAGCCTTATCAGGTTTGCCTGTTTAGCCGTCTTGTTGGCCCTGATGACTTCACGGATTTTGTCAAGATGAGCCTTGACGTTCGCTTTCGACGGCTTGACCAACAGCTTGCCGTTGTACTTGCGAAGGTTCCATCCGAGGAAGTCGAACCCATCCGTGATATGCGTTATTTTGGTTTTTTCCGGCGATAGGACAAGCCCACGCTCCGCCAGGAATTCGACCACGGCAGGCATGACTTCGCTCTCCAGCCATTCTTTCGAGAAGCCAGTGATGATGAAGTCGTCCGCGTAACGCACCATGTTCATTTTTAAGCCTGCCCGCCTTGCCTGCGGAAACTTCTCCGCTAGCCTTGCTTCGAGACCGTCCAACGTCATGTTGGCTAAGACAGGGCTGATAATTCCCCCTTGCGGGGCACCTGCCTCAGTTGGGAAGAGTTCGTTTTGATACACGAATCCCGCCTTGAGCCACTTCTTTAGGACCGCCTTATCCGTAGGGACATGGGCGAGCATCCAGTCGTGACTGATTTTGTCGAAACAGCCTTGAATGTCGGCCTCTAGCACCCATTGTGCATTTGCCTTTTTCGCGAGCGAGACGAAACACTGTCCCCCGGCATCCGCGGTTGAGCGCTCCGGCCTGAACCCATAGGAGTTCAGATCGGCGGTGGTTTCCGCGATCGGTTCCAATGCCAGCAAATGTAGCGCTTGCATGGCGCGGCACTTCATCACGGGTATGCCCAGCGGCCTCGTCTTGCCGTTTTTCTTCGGAATTAACACCCTCCGAAGCGGAAGGGGCGAGTAGCCCCGCCTCTTCAACGACGCCATCGCGTTGGTCTTTGCCTCCGGTGTTTTCCACGTTACCTTGTCCACACCGGGGGTATTCCTGCCTTGATTTTCAGTCACCCGCTTGACGGCTAATGCCTTGCCGCTGAACGAGTGGGTCAGTAGCCATTGCAAGGCTTTCGCCTTGTTATGGCGACCTTCCTGTGTCGCCTTCACTATACGCGTTTGCAGCCCTCTTACATGCCGTTGGACCTCGGCCCAATTGATGCCGTCCCACGTCATGCCAGAAGGCGCCACGCGCCTGTGTTGCAGCACTCATTTGCTTTCCTCCCGTTAAGATGGTTCTGGAAACTCTCTGGTGAGGAGAGACCATGAGGAAGTCTGCCCGCTTTCGCGTGAGGTGATGTTGCAACCTCTATCCGTCCCATTACAGGTCGGCGTTCGCTTTTTCCTCGTTCCTGTGCCCGCACCGCCATGGGCAGACTTTGCAGCCTGCTGTCCCCGAAGGGAGCGATACGGGGTTTCCACGTTCCGCTTGCAAAAGTACGTCGGGTTAGGTGCCTGCTATTGACCGGGAGGCATATGGGTCACGAGAGCGCATTTTCGAAACCCTGTTCCCACCTCCATTACCGTTTTGGTTCAAGCGTAGAAGCCACTTCCGCTTGTTTCTCGTCACGATCTTTATCGCAGATTCAAATGTTTTCACCCTACCGACTATCTGGCACTTCACCGGCGCGTGGCTGCCAGAAGGGTATGCCTCTCGCGATTGATACCCCGCACCTTACGATGCTTCGTTACGTTGTCAGAGCCGCTCTTTATTCAGGCTCCTAGATTCAACCGGTGACACGGTTGGTTCCCTCCGTTGCCGCGGGAACAACTTCTGCAAGCGACCTCGTGTCGCAACGAAAAGTCGAGAGTAAACGCGAGTCCGCGCATGTTTACAACCCCCTACGTCCCATGTTGTCGAAGTGGGGCCATCACTTCTGTATAACGAGATGGAGTAAGGGGGGCGGCGGTCTTGCGCTGGCACGGCGCTAGAGCGCCGGTGAGTTCGTAGCCGGTATCGCTTTGTTTTCGCTGCATTGAGACATGCTGCAAACCCATTCTGACCAAACGGAACGTGGCCTTCACTAAATCGGAGGACCTAGGCGATCTTACCAAGACGATTGTCAAGGAACTGCAGCTTGTACCCGAGGGAATTACTGACGAAACCAAGGGAGCGGAGAACATCCGGCTTATTTTACGCAATCTCACCCAACTGACAAACAACCTGGCGCAGCTGCGTGGACTCTATGGAACCGGGCATGGTCGTGACGGCCAGTATCGGGGACTACAGCCACGACATGCGCGATTGGCTGTGGCTTCGGCTGTTGCATTCATCGACTTCATCACTGACACATACCAGCACAGAGAGGCAATGAAGTCGAAAAGTTAGGTTCGTCGCCGATTTCCGGGGTAGGCGGCCGATCTCGAGGAGGGGATAGTCGTACTCTTGGCGCGAAATCTGGTGGTGGTCGCCCGGAAGGCCGCTTGCAGCACGAATCATGGCCGCCCGCACAGTTCTCGCACGACCTCCGCTACAAGATGCGCGTGACCATCGACCGTCCCGGCCTGCCGGACGCGCGCGGAGGCGCACCGCGACCACGCGCGGACCGCGGTGGTTCTCCGCGACGATGGGCATGCGATGCCTGACGTGTTTGTGCGGCGCCTTGAGAAAGCAACAACCACGCAAAGTTACAGCGAACCGCAGCTTTTCCCGAAAGGAGGGGAGTCTCAGTACGTACCCATATAGTCACGCTTGCCAATTTCCACACCGTTATGGCGCAGGATCGCGTACGTGGTGGTGACATGGAAGTAGAACTGGGGCAGCCCGTAACTCAGCAGGTACGACTGGCCAGTGAATTTCTTCTCCTTCGGCGTGCCCGGGCGCGTAACGATTTGGCGCTCCTCGTTGCCATCGATCTGTGCCGACGTGAAGCCTTCGATGAAAGCCAGAGTTTTGCTGATAAGCACTTGCAACTCCGCGAAAGTCTGTTCGGTGTCCTCGTACTTGGGAACTTCCACACCGGCAAGACGTGCAGACACGCCCCTGGCGAAATCGGCGGCAATCTGCACCTGGCGGATCAAGGGCAACATATCAGGAAACAGGCGGGCCTGCAGTATTGCGCTTGGATCGATGTTCTTCGCAACAACATGCTCTTCCGTCTTGGCCAGAATAGCGCTAACGCTGTTCAGCATTTGCTTGAAGAGCGGAACAGAGGTGGCGTAGAGGGAAATGGCCATGGAGCTTCCTTTAGTTGAATGTGACTCAATTATAGACAGGAACCGACGGGCCCTACTTGTGTCGACTCGCCACACCTCCTGATTGCCGAGAGGAAGAACGCTCGGCAAGGGTGGTTTATTCCTGCCTTCGCTGCGGTCCCGCCGAAGCGGGCTACGCCGCAATCGGTGGCGTCGCCGAACCTTCGCCTACTCGCTGGTTCCCATCGCGTTCGTCTATCACCTGGCGCGTTACTACACGCTGCTGCTCTCGCAGGGCAGCCAGATGGTGAAGTTGGTATCGGATCCGCTCGGCGTGGGATGGAATCTGTTCGGGACCGCGCGGATGGATTTCCCGCCCATCATCCTCGGTGCCAGCGCGATCTGGCATACGCAGGTCGGACTAATTCTCGCGGGCCATATCGCCAGCGTATTCCTGGCCCATATCGAGGCGCTGCGATTGTTCCGCGATACGCGTCGGGCGCTGCTGAGCCAGTTGCCGATGCTCGCGCTGATGGTTGTGCTGACCGCGGGCGGACTCTGGGTCCTGTCGATGCCGATCGGCGGAGGCTGAGCCCCAGGGGTCTTCCAATCTTGTCTTCAAGGGAGTCGATTCATGAATGCACAATCCGGGCAGGCCAGGCAAATCTCTGCGGTCGCCATTGCCACCGTCGTAGCCGTCGCGAGCGTGGCGCTGATCGTGGGCGGGTATTGGATGGCGCGTATTGCCGCTCAGCCGGATTCCGGCGCCGCGCAGGCTCGGCAGGGGTCCGTGTCCTGACGGTCAGGATTGGCGCCCCTGGCGGCGAACCGGGTGAGGTTCCCGTCTTCAAGCTGACGCAGGGAGATGACGTGACGATACGGGCCACGTCGGCGCAGGGCGGGGTGCTGATGATCCACGGCTATACGCCGACCGGCATACCGGTGGCGCAGGCACAGCCGGCAACCCTGGTATTCGCCGCCGTGCATGCGGGACGCTATGCGTTGCACCTGCACGGCGACGACGGCAGCCATCGCGAAGTGGCCGCGCTCGAGATTCTTCCCTGACCGGCAGCTTCGCGGGCGGCCTAGGTGACTGGTTGTACTGGCCAGTTCCTTATCGGTGGGGGCATGCGACGGCGACGCGTCCTCCGCTGGCTCCACCGTCCCGCGGAAAGACCGCAAAGGTGCGGCACCGAGTCATTGCGGTGGCGGGCGTGGGGCGGGTCAGCATGGATGCGGTGACGCGTGGCGTGCTGCCGTTAATGCTCGCCGAGTCCGTGGTCATGTTCATCATGGCGCTGTTCCCGAAGCTCGTGACCGTGCCGGCACACTGGTTCTACTGAGGTTCCACTGATGCGACCGCGCCGGCGAGGTGACCGGCGCCGAAGTGCCGGTGTCGGTACCAGCCCTGGGCTAGTCCTAGTCCTGATGCTCGGTCGCCAGTGTCCACTTGGCCTTGCCGCTCAGCTTGGCCAGGTTCAGCGCCTTGTCGGCGGCGGTGAGGGCGGTCATCACGTCGGCGCCGTGCTCGGGAATCATGGCAACGCCGACGCTGACACCGACGCGTACCGAGACATCGCCACTCGACGGGAACGGCGCGGGGACTTCGTCGAGCAGGCGGTCGGCGAACACGGCCACGCCGTTCTCGTCGGGTGCGCGGACGATGACCACGAACTCGTCGCCGCCGATCCGGAACACCATGTCGTCCGGCCCCTTCAGCGCATTGAGCCGCTTGCCCAGCGTCACCAGCAACCGGTCTCCGGCGTCATGTCCGTGCAGGTCGTTGACCGGCTTGAAACCGTCGAGATCCATATAGAGTACCGCGGTCTTCCCGTCGGCAGCCTGGTTTTCCTTCGACAGGAGTGCCGACGCGTGGGCGAGTCCGACGCGGTTGGGCAAGCCGGTCAGCGCATCGTGGCGCGCCATGCGATCGCTTTCGCGTTCGGCTTTCATCGTGGTGACCAGCAGCCGGTTCAGGTGGAATGCGGCGATGCTCATCGCGACCAGGTAGAACGGGATCTGCACCAGCGTCAGCCGCATCACGGTCTCGTCGGTGAGCAAGGCCGCCAGGCAGCAGGGTCCGAGCGACAACAGGATCATGATGGCGACCAGCCGGGGGGGGCGCCGAAGTTGCGGAAGCAGATGCCGCCCACCATCGCGGCGGCGGACAGGCAGGAGAGGGTGGCCGCCACCCAGTCTCAGCTCAGGATGCTGATGAAGACGCCATAGCCGACGCTGGCGCCCCATAGCACCGCAAGCAGGACATAGACATCGGTATAGGTTGACCGCCCCGACTTTGCCTGACCTGAATGGCCCGACGGATGGGCCAATTACAGGGCCGGGAAGCGACATGCGTCGCCTCGCGCGGCCTGTTCCCGCCTGGCCGACAGGCTTACTTGCCTGACTGCGCCGTCAGCTTGCCGAAGTCGGCGTCAAGCCGAGCCAGCGACGTGTCAATGTGGGTACGCCGTGCCTTCAGCCACGCATCCTGCGCGGCGAGCCGCTGCCTGGCCTCCGCCAGCATGCGGGTCATTTCCGCGGGCTGCGGGCCGCCGCTGGTGGCCCGGTTCTTGGTGATGGACAGCGGATTCAATGCCGCGCGGAACTCGGCCTCGGTCATCGGCAGCTCACCCGAGGCATAGCCCTTGTCCTGTCCGGCCGCGCGATATATCTCCTGCGCCTTGGCGTAGGGGAAGTCGCTCGGCTTGATGTCGTTCGCCTTCGCGTAATCCACGATCTCCGACGCGAAATGGTGACCGGCGCGGAACGGCAGCTTGTACTTGCGCATCAGCAGATCGGCCAGTTCCTGCGAGGCGGTCCAGTCGCTGTTCAGCTCTTCGAGCGCGCGGTCGGGATTGAGCACCAGGGCGCCCAGGATACGGTCCCAGTCTTTCAGCACCGTGATGCCGCTGCCGACCATTTCGCTGTTGGGCTTCACTTCCTTGGCGTCGGGCATGCCCGGCGGAATATTGTGGGCCTCGATCACCGGACCCATCGCCAGCGTGATGGCCATCGACGCGTTATGACGCGCGTTGTTCAGCAATCCGGGATTGCGCTTCTGTGGCATCGCGCTCGACACGTAGGTGTTGCCGCCCCCTTCGGACAGCAGGATCCACGGGCGCGACTGCGCATACTGCGTCATTACGTCTTCGATGAAGCTGCCCGCCTGTAGCGCGATGGTCGACACGATCGCGCCCACTTCGACCGGGGCTTCGGCCGACGAGATCTGTGCCGCGTCATAGGCGTTGTCGACCAGGGCCTCGAAGCCCAGGTAGTCGGCCATGCGCTTGCGGTCGAGCGGCCAACTCGTGCCGTTGAGCACCGTCGTTCCCATCGGCGAGCGGTCCACGCGAACATAGGCCTCGCGGATGCGCTGCGCATCGCGGTCGAGCGCGGCCGCGAACCCGAGCAGGTAGTGGCCGTAGCTGTTCGCCTGCGCCGCCACGCCGTTCGTGTAGTTCGGCACCATCGTCGCGGCATGCTTGTCGGCGAGCCCGACCAGCGTCTTCGACGTCCGGTTGAGCTGGTCGGCCAGATTGAGCAGGTTGTCGCGCATGATCGCCGCGCGGTAGGTCGCGTGCATGTCCTGGCTCGAGCGGCCGGCGTGCAGCAGCGTGACTTCGACGCCGGCTGCCTGGATCAACTGCGGCTCGAACGTGATGACGGTGGACGGACGCTTGGCGCCTGGCTGGTTGCCGTCCTGGATCACCTTGGCGACGCCAGCTGCCACGCGCGGCGCCACCGATTTGTCCAGCAGTCCTTCGTCGGTGTTGATGACGGCCGTGGCCTTGTTCATTTCACCCAGCCAGAAAAACTCATCGCGTTTCGCGGCGGTCTGGGCGCTGGCGCCTGCCGTGTAGAGGGCGGCGAGCAGGGCAATGGTGCGGATGCGGGTGATGAGGCGTGGAGTGCGGGCGGGAACGCGCTTCTTGTAGTCGCTCATGTCGGTATGTATCCAATGGGTTTGGTGCCTGTGCTCGCGCTTCGCTGCAACGGATCACGAGTCGCGATTCTACGTGGTGCGAAGACCTCTTGTCGAAGCCGGCGGGCGGCCAGTTGGCAATCCGGCAACATGGATTCTGGCCCCCGTGTCCCGCTGCAAAAGGACGATTACCCCGAGATGTAGGCCACGCCCATAGGCACCATACATTGAACGATCGTTCAGTCTTTTGTGTTGTTCATGCCTCACGAACACAAAGTAAAATTGAACGACACATCGTTCAATGCTAGACTGTGTTCAGATTGGATGAACAAGATAAAATACTGAACACATGGGCATGCCTGACGGAGTAGCGCGCGACATGATCAATGCGGCTTTAGCTGCACTTCGCAGGTCGGCCGGTGTGGAAAGCCAAGTTCAGCTCGCAAACACGGACGATGCAACCGCCACCGATGGCCGTATCGCGCTAAGGCGGCACAACGTCTGCCATCGCTATGAAGTCGAATGGAAGAGTTCGATCAGAAGCGCGACGGCACTAACCCTCGCACGCGCGAAATCGGCCGGCCGCGGTCCCTGGCTTCTTGTTACGCAGTACCTCACTCCGTATCTTGCAAATCAGTGCCGGGAAATCGGGTTGCAGTTCATCGACACAGCTGGCAATGCACACATTGATGCGGACGGCCTTTATATATTTGTCAGCGGCCAGCGTCCAGATGAAGCATCGACCCCGGTGAGGATGCATGGGGGAGGTAATCCTACGGCGCAACGGATGATCTTCGCGCTGCTTTGCCGGCCTTCGCTATTGCGGGCCTCCTATCGAGAGATTGCCCAAGCTAGCGGCATCGCACTCGGCTCGGTGGGTACCGTGTTCAATGAGTTGGCAGAGCGCGGCTGGTTGCTGGAGGCGGCTGCGGCGGCACGTCGGCGCCTGACGGCACCCGATCGGTTGCTCGACGAATGGGTCACCAACTATCCGACCATTCTCCGGCCGCGACTTCACGCTCGGCGTTTCGCAGCACCGGATCCCGATTGGTGGCGGGACATGTCGCTCGCGGAATTGAGAAATGTCTACTGGGGCGGGGAAGTCGCAGCCGAGAAGATGACGGCCTATCTCAAACCCGAGACCCAGACGCTTTATGTAGTACCAGGACACATGTCACAAAGCCTGAAGGAACTCGTGCAAACGCATCGACTCCGTCCGCAGACAAACGGCCCCATTGAGATCCTCGACGCGTTTTGGGAGCGTCAAAGTAGCAACACAAAGCAGCCAGAGCTAGCCCCGGCCGTATTGGTCTATGCGGATCTCATGGCAAGCCTCAGTTCCCGGAACCTGGAAGCTGCAGCGAAAGTCCGCAAAGAAGAAATCCAGCATGTACTTGATCAATTCTGACAGGCCGCTCGACCCGACTACTGTGGCGATTCTCCGCACGGTAGATGGTGTCACCAAAGCACGAGGCCTGACATACTTCGTGGTGGGAGCCACGGCAAGAGATATCCTCCTGACCCATGTTCATGGTCTTAGAGCCACTCGGGCGACCAAGGATGTTGATTTTGCACTTGCAGTCGAGAGTTGGACACACTTCGATGAGATCCGGGACGAGCTAAGTCGGATCGCAGGTTTTCGGGTATCGGATGACATCCAACACCGTCTTTACTATCAGGTCGCCGATCAGCCGCCCTATCCGCTAGACCTCGTGCCATTCGGCGGGGTCGCAACGCCTGAACACCTCGTTGGTTGGCCTCCCGACATGAAGATGCTCATGAACGTGGCGGGCTATCCAGAGGTTGCGGAGGCGGCGGAACAGGTCGAAGTGGCGGAAGGGCTTGTTGTCAATGTGGCCTCGCTTTCTGGACTCGCCTTGCTCAAACTTTTCGCATGGCAAGATAGATGGGAGGAAAGCACAAAAGACGCGGATGACTTGCTGACCCTGATGCGGGCCTATACCGACGCAGGCAACTTTGACCGCATCTTCGAGCTAGCTGATGACGTGCTTACGGAATTAGGCTACGACACTGACGACGCGGGGGCATTACTTCTCGGGAAAGACATTGCGACACTGGCCCGCCCTGACACCTATGCCCAGTGCATCAGGATCCTAGAGACCCCCGAGCTGCTCGATCGACTGTCCATCCACATGGCACGGACAAGGGCCAACGTGGACGAAGCAATGGAGTTGGCGACACGTACCCTCAAGTTGTTTAGGAGAGGGCTCAACTCTCCCGACAAGATGCCCGGGTAGGAATGAGATCGTCTTTGGCTTGCTCGTGCGTGGCGTAGCGCTGGCCATGCACCCGCTCGTTTTTCAGACTGTTGAAGAAGCTCTCGCTCGGGGCATTGTCCCAACAGTTCCCTTTGCGACTCATCGAGCAGACCATGCCGTAATCCACCAGCTTGGCCTGGAAGGCCTGGCTAGCATACTGGGCTGCCTCGGTCCGAGTGGTGAATCAATCCCGATGCGGGCTTGCGGCGGAACCAAGCCATCGCCAGCGCATCTGTCACGATATCTGCCGTCATCCGGGGCCGAATCGACCAGCCAACCACTTCGCGGTTGAACAGGTCAAGCACGATGGCCAGATACAGCCAGCCTTCGTCGGTCCAGATGTAGGTCATGTCCGCCGTCCAAACCTGATTTGGCGCTGCGGGCGTGAAGTTGCGCTCCAGTCGGTTCGGCGCGATCGGCAGCGAGTGCCTGGAATTCGTCGTTGCCCGCCAGCGTCGCTTGTCGCTTGTCGCTTGTGCCGGGCACGAATGCCGTTCTCGCGCATCAGCCGCTCGACCCGTTCCTTGGAGGCTGGGAAGCCTCGCGCACGGATTTCCCGGAGCATGCGTGGCGATCCATATGCGCCTTTGAGCTGGGCATGGGTCGCGCGGATCAACGCCATCATTTGCGTATCGGTCAGGCGCTTGCGCGACGGTGTGCCGCCGCGCTTCCAGGCCCGATAGCCGTTCACACTAACCGTCAGGACATTACAGAGAATCGCCAGCGGATATGTGGCTCGTTCCTGCTCGATCCAGGCGTACTTCACAGAAGGTCCCTCGCGAAGTACGCCGCTGCCTTTTTTGCGATTTCAAGCTCCATCGCCAGGCGCTTGTTCTCCGCGCGCAGGCGCGACAGCTCCATTTGTTCAGGAGTCACAGGCTTGGCACCGGCCCCATTGAGCTTGCCCGCCTCGGCGGCCTTGCGCCAGTTGCGCAGTGTCTGATCAGACACGCCCAATTCCGCAGCCAGCTCTCCTGTCGTCTTCCCGGCACGCAGTTGCCTGACCGCCTGTTCCTTGAACTCCGCAGTGAATTCCTGTTTCGGTATCTTTCGCATTTCGCTTCCTTCCAACTAGTTGAGTTATACCTCACCTCTTGGAAGGCGAAATTTCGGGGGAAGCTCAGTTTTGTGCCACGCACAAGGCGGAAGTCGGGGAACTGCCGTCGCCGCCTCTCGGGCGGCGCGGCGGAGGGTGGCAGTCAGGCGAGGCGGAGGGGCAGGGCGGACGCATCCGGATGCCGCCGGCCGCGGCGAGTAAAGCCGCCCGAAACCCCACTTTCGGAAAACGAAATTGGCACCCGCAGTGAAATCGCCGATGCTTGGAGCCCGCCAAGAAGAGCTGCCGATCCGGCGCGCCGGTCCCGGTCCGCATAGAACAAAGAAGGAGACACCACATCATGATGCAAACGCGCACCGTCGGCGACCTGAAGGTCACCCGTATCCTCGAATACGCGGGTCCCACGCACGATCCGGCTTTCCTGTTCCCCGACATCGACCGCTCGGTCCTGGATGCGCATGCTGGCCTGATGGCGCCGCACCATTGGATCCCTCACATGAACAAGCTGATCGTGACGATCCAGTTCTGGGTGGTGCATGCGGGGACCCATATCATCGTCGTCGATACCGGCGTGGGCAACTTCAAGCCGCGCGCGGGCATCGCGCGCATGAACATGCTCAATACCCTGGTGCGCGAATGGATGACCGCGGCCGGGGCGCCGCCGGAGAAGGTCACCCACGTGGTCATGACGCACCTACATGCCGACCACGTCGGCTGGAACACCACTTGGCAGGACAACCGCTGGGTGCCCACCTTCCCCAACGCGCGCTACTACCTCCCCAAGGACGACTTCGTCTTCTGCGAGCAGGGCCGCAACAAGGAGCCGGGCGTGGTGGATGTGTTCGGCGAATCGTTCTTCGACAGCGTGATGCCGGTGGTCGACGCGGGGCTGGCCGAGATGATCGAGCCGGGGCGTGAGATTGCCGATTGCCTGCAGGTAGAGGCCGCGGCCGGCCATAGCCCGGGGCAGGTCGCGTTCCGGGTCCGTTCGCGCGGCGAGGAAGCAATTTTCTGCGGCGACATCCTGCACAGCCCGCTGCAGATCGTACGCCCGGACGTGAACTCCGGCTATTGTATCCGCCCCGACCTTGCCCGCAGCACGCGCCTGACCTTCCTCAACCAAGCCGCAGACAGCGGCGCGCTGGTGCTGCCGGTGCATTTCGGCGAGCCGTACTGCGGCTACGTGCGGCGCCAGGGCCAGGGCTTCCGCTTCGAGCCGGCGGGCTGGTAGCGCAAGGCGCCCGGGCCGCGCCCGCGTCAGGTTTCTCCCGCATCGGGGTTATCATTCCCCGCTACACGATTGAGCCGCGAGACCTGCTGCATGGCTGTTCCCTTCGACATCACCGACTTCCGCCTTTTCGTCAACGTGGCGGAAACACGCAGCCTGACCCGCGGCGCCGAGCGTTCGTTTCTTTCGGTGCCGGCGGTTAGCAACCGCATCAAGAACCTCGAGGACACGCTCGGCGTACGGCTGCTGGAGCGCTCGCCGCAGGGCGTGGCGCTGACGGCGGCCGGCGAGGTCTACCTGCACCACGCGCGCGTAGTGCTGGCCGAGTTGGAGCGGCTCACCGGCAACCTGCAGCCCTTCACCGCAGGCCTTAGCGGGCAGGTCAAGCTGGTGGCCAACACCACCGCCATCACCGAATACCTGCCGCCGGTCATCGGGGTGTACCTCGCCACCCATCCGGATGTGCGCATCGACGTGCGCGAGCGCCTGAGTGATGACGTGGTGCGCGTGGTCCGCGAGGGCGGCGCCGATCTCGGCATCATCTCCGGCAATGTGCCCACCGCAGGCCTGCAGGCAGTGCCCTTCGTCAAGAGCGCGCTGATCCTGGTCGCGCCGCTCGGCCATCCGCTGCTCGCGGAGCCGGCCGTGTGGTTCGAGCAGTCGCTCGAGCATGCCTTCGTCGCCTTGCTCGAGGGCAGCACTTACCAGATGTTCCTGACGCGCGCCGCGGGCGCGCTGCACAAGCCCATGACGATCCGCGTGCAAGTAGCCAGCTACGACGCCACCTGCCGCATGGTGGCCGCCGGCGCCGGCATTGCCATCATGCCCAAAGCCGCCTTCGCGCGCCTCAAGGGCGAGCAGCGCATCGGCTGCAGCGACCTGCGCGATGACTGGGCCCTGCGCACCTTCCAGGTCTGCGCGCGGGACCTGGAAGGCTTGTCCAGCTTTGCGCGCGAGTTCGCGAACCGCCTGATCGGCCACTACGCGCCCGCCGGCGACGCGGGCTAGCCGCGGGGGACGGCGGGCCACCTGTCACTCTTCCCGCCCACCCAGAGCGCCTTCTCTTCGCCTTCCTTTCACCGTTCGCCTTCGCACTCGGCACAGCGCGCGAGGCGCTTCCCCGTTCGTCGCGCATGGTATGAGCGACGTTCCCGCCAGACCTTTACGGCATTCCTAGCCCAGTCTTTAACGCAGTGCTAAGGGTGCTTGCAAATCGCGAAATTGTTTGGCCGGCAGGTGCATGGCAATCTTGCCGTACCCGATAACAACGACGCGAGACATGATCGACAAGCTCTACGCAACAGCGCGCGAGGCGGTGGCCGACGTGGCCGACGGCGCCACCATCGCCATCGGCGGATTCGGCGGCGCCGGCATGCCTGACGAACTGATCGATGCCCTGGTCGAACAGGGTGCCAAGGATCTCACCGTGGTGAGCAATAACGCCGGCAACGGCGACACCGGCCTCGCCGCGCTGCTCAAGGCGCGCCGCGTACGCAGGCTGATGTGCTCCTTTCCGCGCCAGCGCGATGCCTATGTCTTCGAGGCACTGTACCGCGCCCGGGAGATCGAGCTCGAAGTGATTCCCCAGGGCACGCTGGCGGAGCGCCTGCGCGCGGCCGGCTGCGGCATCGGCGGCTTCTATACGCCGACCGGCCACGGCACGCTGCTGGCGGCAGGCAAGGAAGCGCGCCGCATCGGCGTGCGCGACTACGTGCTCGAGTATCCCATCCACGTCGACGTGGCCCTGATCAACGCCGCAGCAGCCGACCGCTGGGGCAACCTCGTCTACAACAAGACCGCGCGCAACTTCGCACCCGTGATGGCGATGGCCGCCACCACCACCATCGCCGCGGTGACGCGCGTGTGCGAACTGGGTGAACTGGACCCCGAGGCCGTCGTCACGCCCGGCATCTTCGTCAAACGCCTGGTGCTGCGCGGCGGTGTCTGCCCGCCGCCGATGTGCGGGCTGGAAGGCGCGGCGGCAAACCTACAGACAGGCGAAAACGCACAGGCAAGGTGAGGCAAATGGACCAAGTGGCAAGAAACCTGCTGGCCGCGCGCGTCGCGCGCGACATCCCCAACGGCGCTTACGTCAACCTCGGCATCGGCCTGCCCACGCTGGTGGCCAACCATCTGCCGCGCCACCGCGAAGTCATCCTGCACAGCGAAAACGGCGTGCTGGGGCAATGGTCGGCCGCCGAACCCGGCCAGGAAGACTGGGAGCTGATCAACGCCGGCAAGGAAGCGATCCGGCTGGAGCGCGGCGCGGCCTTTTTTCATCACGCCGACGCCTTCGGCATGATGCGCGGCGGCCATCTCGACATCTGCGTGCTTGGCGCCTTCCAGGTCTCGGAACGCGGCGACCTCGCCAACTGGCACACCGGCGCGCCCGACGCCATCCCCGCTGTCGGCGGCGCCATGGACCTGGCCATCGGCGCCAAGCAGGTGTTCGTGATGATGGACCACCTGACCAAGGACGGCGCGAGCAAGCTGCGCCGCCAGTGCAGCTACCCGCTCACCGGGATGGCATGCGTGGGCCGCGTGTACACCGAACTCGGCACCTTCGCCATCGGCCCGCGAGGGGTGTCGGTCATCGAGATCGTCGGCGACATGTCGCCGCAGGCGCTGCAGTCGGTCACCGGCGTGGCGCTCGACTTCACGACGATGGTCATGGCCGAGTACGCCTGAGCACCGGGCGGGAGCCGCGCGCGGCAGCGGGACCAAGACAAGACAGAAGAGCCAGAACAGACAGGAGACAAAAATGACAGGTTGGTACAAGGCTGGGAATGCCCAGCAGAAGAAGACGTTCTGGGCCTGCTATTCCGGCTGGGCGCTGGATTCCTTCGACATGCAGATGTTCAGCTTCCTGCTGCCCGCGCTAACCGCGGCGTGGGGCCTGAGCAAGGCCGAAGTGGGCGTCCTGGGCACCGTGGCTCTGGTCGTCACTGCCATCGGCGGCTGGGGCGCCGGCATCCTCAGCGACCGCTACGGCCGCGCGCGCATCCTGGTGTTCGCCATCGTCTGGTTCACGTTCTTCGGCGTGCTTGCCGGCTTCGCGCAGTCGTACAACCAACTGCTGGTCGCGCGCACGCTGCAAGGGCTGGGCTTCGGCGGCGAATGGGCCGTCGGCGCCGCGCTGATGGCCGAGGTAATCGACCCCAAGCACCGCGGCAAGGCCATGGGCTTCGTGCAATCCGGCTTCGCCCTGGGCTGGGCGCTGGCGGTGGTGGTGGCCACGGCGCTGCTGGCCTGGCTGCCGCATGACCTGGCCTGGCGCGTGGCTTTCTGGAGCGGCGTGATCCCGGCCTCGATCGTGCTCTTCATCCGCCGCCACATCAAGGACTCGGCCATGTTCGAGCGCGCCAGGCAGAGCCGCACGGCGCGCGCTTCGCTGGCCTCGGTGTTCAGCCGCCAGTACGCGCGCTCGCTGATCCTCTCCAGCGTACTGGTGATCGGCCTGCAGGCCGGCTGCTACGCCATCCTGATCTGGCTGCCCTCGCTGCTCGCCCAGCGCCAGGTAGCCGCGTCCTCGATGATCGTCACCGTATTCATCATGTCCTTCGGCTCGTTCTGCGGCTTCGCCGTGGCCGCAGACCTGGCCGACCGCATCGGCCGGCGCCCCACGCTGATAGGCCTGGCCGTGTGCGCGTGGATCGTCACCACCAGCTATATGTTGCTGCCGTTAAATCCGGTGCTGGCTGCTGTGCTCGGCTTCCTGGTCGGCTTCTCCGCGATCGGTATGTTCGCCGCGCTGGGGCCTTTCCTGAGCGAGATGTTCCCCACCCAGGTGCGCACCACCTGCATGGGTTTCGCCTACAACGTCGGCAAGTCTGTGGGCGCGGGCTCCGTCGTCGGTGTCGGCGTGCTATCCACCCACATCGGCCTAGCAAACGCCATAGGCGCCTTCTGCCTGGTGGCCTATGCCATCGCCGTGTTCGGCATCCTGCTGTTGCCCGAGACACGAGGCATCGCCATCGAGCACATCGGCGCAGCGGAAGGTGCCAATACCGAGACCCGCGCCGCGACAGCGCTCGCCGAGCCCACGCGGGCGCATACTTGATGCGCGGCGCCGGCAGGCGCGCACCACACAGAACTGATTCATACCAAGAGGAGACACGATGATCCGCATGCTGTACCTGCTGGTGAAGCCAGAAGGCATGTCCGATGCCACTTTCCGCGCCGAATGCCGGCGGCACTACGACATGTCGCACGACGTGCCGGGCCTTCACAAATACGAGGTCCGACTCGTTGCCGAGCAGCCCACCGACACCCACGTGCCATTCTTTAACATCGGCCACGTCGATGCCATCGGCGAATGCTGGTTCGAGAACGAAGCGGCCTACGCCACCTATATGGCTTCCGACACCCGCAAGATTTGGTTCGAGCACGGCAAGACCTTCATCGGCCGGCTCAAGCCGTTCCGCACCGAGACGGTCGGCGACGGCGCGGGCTGAGCTGGACCGGCCCCAGCTGTCCACTACCGGGCGGGCCCACCCTACAACCACCCTTCAAGGAGACACCATGCTTTACCACGTACAGATGGACGTGAAAATCCCCGACTCCCTGCCGGCCGAGCGGGCCGACGCCATCAAGACCGCGGAGAAGGCGCGGGCCATCGAGATCCAGAAATCCGGGAAGTGGCCTCACCTGTGGCGCGTCGTGGGCCGCTACGCCAACGTCAGCATCTTCGACGTGGAGAGTAACGATGAACTGCACGCGCTGCTGTCGTCGCTGCCGCTGTTTCCTTATATGACCATCCAGGTCACGCCGCTGGCGCAGCATCCGTCGGCGATCTGACGGTGGTCTAATGGCGGCGGGGCAGGCGCTGGCCATGCCGCCTCCGACCGCCCAACCGCTCGGTACGCGAGTCGCCGAAACCCGGCGACTTGACCGCGCAGCTCTTCAGCGCGCCGAGCAGGTTGTTGACCACGAGAGCTCGCAGCAAACCTAAGCAGTCCGCAGTTCACGCTCCGTGTGTGACGCTAATGGGCCTTCCTGCGGGCGAGCCCTGGTTCCAATTGACTCCGGAATCACGGTCGGCACATATGTGGCCGGCATGTGGCTGGGCCTGGACCTCCCCGCAAGCGCATCTCGCACGCGCCCAGCCTGGGCAAATATCTTCCGCAAGGGCGCCTACCGCAGTCGGGCTACAAGGTGAACATCAGAGGCGCGTCATGCCGAGCGGCAAGCATCGTCCAGGAACGCGCCGAAGCCAGCGAGCGGAAAGGCTGTGGCCAAGAGGGGCCAATCGCGAAGAAGAGGCGGGTGCGCCGACGGTCCCCCTCAACCCACATGACGACAACGATGACAACGGAAATTGAGCGGGTGGACGCGATCCGCTGGATCCGGGCGCAGATGCTCGATTACGGGCTGACGATGGAGGAGTTGGACGCGAGAGGGTGCTTTGCGCCGCCGCCGAGCCCGCGCTCGGTCGGCTACCGCAATGCCGAGGGGCCGTGCTGGGACGGGCTAGATGCCGGACTGCCCGCGGCGCACGGTCAACGCCGGGCAGATGGCGGAGCATTTCCGCGTCCGATCATGCGAAAAACCGGCGCAAAAGGGACTCATGCAAATAGATTATTTCAATGAAAGGACCCGTCGGCGGTTGGCTATTTCTCGGTAAGCCCTTTGGCGTGCAGCCAGGCCCGCCAGGCCTGATCCTCAATTTCATACGAGCCACGGGATTCCTTCCACACGATCTCCCTTTCGCGCAGTGCATCTATGGCGTTCTGCACCGTGCCGGCGCTGACCGAAACATCGCTGGCCACCAGTGCTTTGTAAGCCGTCATTGCGTTCTCGCCAAACGGCGAAAGCTGCCCAGTTTTGGCACTCATCACCCGCACTACGGCTTGCTGCAAAGGCGTTAGGGATTCGTAGTCGCTTTCGACGTCCTGCCAAACCCAATCCTGGACTAGATGTGCATCATTCCGAAGCTGCTCACTGAGGTTCTGGGAGTTCTGCGCGAGCGCTATCTCGCCGATCAGGCTGCGGAGCAATTCGGCACGATGCCCGAGCATTTCGAAGGCCTCGTAGACAGCGGCTGGGTCCAACTGATTGTCGGCGGCGAGCGCAAGGTTTACGCTCGCCGTGTATTCGTCAGTGAACTCACGATCCAGCAGGGGGAAGGGCGTCACGCGTGAGCCGTAGAATGGCATCCTCGCGTTCATCACAAGGTGAGCGAGTTTGTCGCGGCTGGAGCCCGTGAACGCGAGCATCAGATTCGGAGCCGCCCCGGACAGGTTCATAGCATCGCGAGCGGCCTTCAGGCCAAACATGGCCTCCAGCCCCGGCGCGGTGGTGAGAGCGTGCTGCGCTTCATCCACGATCAGCAGGACCGGCTTCCTGCCTGTCTCGTGCAGCGCCTCGAGCACCTGCGTCAGCGTGACCCCCGATGGTAGTCCTGTGACAGACAGGTCCAAGCCGAGCGTCCCCAAGACGGTAACCTTTGTCAGCCCGATCGCTTTTGCCGCCTTCGTAACCACGCCGTCGTAATCGGCAATGCGATGCTTGATCGCGTCGGCGATCAGCTCGGCGGGGTCATGGGCTTTGTTCGACCAAAGGTCGACGTAGACGGTTGTCCAGCCACGGTGTTCGGCGGCGGGGATGAGGTCCTCCCGCAGGAACGTAGACTTGCCCACGCGCCGTTGCGCGGCAAGAAATAGGACCCAGCGCGCGCCCAACAGGCCCTCACCGGACAGGGCAGAGCAAAAGCTCGCCGCTAGCGCCGGGCGGTGGAATGTGTACCTTGCAGAGGCGGCGGAGGCTCTACTAAGTGCTCTATGATGCATTTATAGTCATTTATTTTCGCACGATAAATTATCGTTTACAAATAAATAACGATAAATGCTGAAAAAGACACTCGCAGAACTGCGTTCGACGCAAGGGCCTAAGCGAAACGTTGTGATATCTGAACGGCCGGGCCGCTGTTCGAGGGGAGGGGCGGCAAATTCGTTTGAACGACTGCGGAATTGTGCGGCAAGTTGTTGCCCTGTTGTGCTTGGCGCCGCGCACGCGGCATCGACTCATTGCAATCGACTCTACTGCCAGCCGCTGAAAACCTCGCGAAATGGGTACTAGATAGCTATCAGATACTCTAACTGCCCCTCACGATCTCTACTTTTGATAAGAAAGATTATCAAGAATAGATAAAAGTGATGCACGACGTACAACAAGATGTCGCTTGCCGCCCGCACGCCAACCCGCCAGCGCGCCCTGGCCTAGATGTGAAGCATCAAGACGTTATCTCTCGACGCAGGACGTCTGGTCATGGGCGCAAGGCCGCCGATGCCGCTATGTGGGCGATGCCAGTTGTAGTGATGCTGCCAATGGGTTAGCACTTGGACACGCTCCTGGGCATTCTGATAGGTCCAGGCATACGCCCAGACGTGGATCTGGTCAACTCCATGTTAGATGCTGCCATCGAGAGGGTCGCGCCCCGGCGGTGACCAGCCTATTGTGCGCTCAGACCGTGGTGCGCTTGACCCCGGCCGCGGAGGCGAAGCGTATGCGCGCGAGCCTCACGATTCCCCCAGTATTCGCCGATACGGCTTATGTCTCGTCGCACTGAGTTTGGTGTGGTTCGATTTGATTCGAGATCAGTCATTGGTCATCCACTAGCGTCTGGGCGATTGAGACGGCCACTCACCGAGGACCAGATTGAAGAACCCAAATTGTCGCCGCACCAGTGGCCCACTTTTTGTAGATAGTCAGATGGCTACGATTGAATCGTCGGCCATTCCGCGGGAATGCTTCAGACCCCCCGGATTGGCAATGAACCAAAAAAAGCCCTCCGCGCGGAAGGGCCCAGTGCTGCTCAATGCTTCGGGAGAACCCCAAGCTTCGGCGGTGTGTCGATTCAGTCCAGCGAGATCTTGGCGTGGTCGATCACCTCACCCCAGCGCTTCCCTTCCTTTTCTATAACCTGAGTCATGTCTGTACTGGAGCCGGGGTACGGTCGGGCGCCTTGCTCCGCCAGCTGGGAAATGAAGCGCTTGTCTTTGGTCACGATCAGCAGAGTATCCTGAAGCTTCTTCACTACCTCAGGCTTGGTACCGGCAGGTGCCATCAGGCCGTACCACGATTCGACAACCGCGTCCTTTACTCCTGCTTCGGCGAAGGTAGGTACGTCGGGAATAGCAGGATCGCGCTTTTCGCTAGCGACAGCCAACAGACGGACCTTCCCTGCCTTCACAAAAGGAAGCACGTTCGGCAGATTCGCGAAGATCAGTTGTACTTGCCCGGAGAGCAAGTCGACACCTGCAGGACCAGCGCCCTTGTACGGTACGTGTACGAAGTTGGCTCCCGTTCTGGACATGAACAGTTCACCGATGAGGTGGTTGATGGAGCCCATCCCCGCCGAGGCCATATTCAGCTTGCCGGGACTTACTTTCGAATAGTTGATCAGCTCCGAGACGTTCTTCGCGGGAGTTTTTCTGGATACGGCTAGGACATTCGAGACTGTCGAGAACATTCCAATAGGAATGAGCTTCTTGGGATCGTATGAAAGCCTCTTGGTAAGGAGAGGCTGAACGGCTTGTCCCATGGAACCCAGCAACAGGGTATATCCATCGGGGGTGGCCTTGGCGACGAATCCCGCACCAATTGCACCACCAGCGCCGGCCTTGTTGTCGACAACGACTGGCTGAGCGAGCATTTCCCCCATATGCTCGGCTACCAGGCGCCCCATCATGTTCACCGTACCACCAGCCGCAAAGGGCACAACCAACATGATCGGCTTCGATGGATAGGTCTCCGCGCGAACACCCACGGAAAGTGCGGCGACCGACATGAGAACCACAACAGACTTCAACATAACCTGCGTCTCCTTAAGCATCTTGTCTAGGGCGGTACGCCTTAAGCAACTAGTTTGCCAACAGCCTCGATGAGCATCTGCTGCGAACGATTCAATTGGGTGCGCGCCATACTTACCCATTGTCGATCTGCAGCTCGCTCCTGCGCTGCAGCATCGAGCAATCGTGCGACCTGATGCGGCCCGACGCTTCCATCGGTAATCCGGGTCTCGACAAAGCGACGCGGATCGAGCGCTTCTTGTACGGCGGCGTCGCCCAGATTCAGCGCGATACCAGCCGTTTCGAGCGCAGCCTCGTCGAGACGAGCACTGGTCAACTGATCCGGGCGCAGTCCTTGCGCGACGCAGTTGCGCACTGCGCGGGCGACGATGTGGTGCACCTGGCGGAAGGACAGGCCTCGTTCACGCACGATTACGTCCGCGAGGTTACTTGCAGTGCACCAACTACCCTTGAGCGATTCGGCCATGCGGTCCTGGTGCACGATCAGCGTTTCGATTACCCCTGTGAACAAATCGAGCATGCTCTCGGTCGTTGACAACGCTTCATCGATGTGAGGGACGGTGCGCATTGCCTGGTCGCCTGTCCCCTCGGCCCGAAACGTGGCCAGCGCGGCGCCAAGCCACGTTACCGCAGGGCCGGCAGCCTTCCTGATGGTTTCCAGAGCTACTGGATTTTTCTTCTGCGGGAAGATGCTGCTCGTGCCACAGTAGCTGTCGTCGCATTCAACCAATCCGAATTCGGTGCTGGACCAAATATGCAGATCGGTAGCCAGATCGTTCAGGTCGGCCATGATGAAAGACAATGCACCAATAGCATCGGCCGCGTCAAAGGCTTCACGGCCAAGCTTTGAGTTTTCGACTTGACCATCGAATCCAAGCAGCTCCGTGGTTCGTGCGCGGTTGAGCGGCCATGACGTCCCGGAAAGACCAACCGTTCCCAATGGATTGCGGTTGACACGCCCGTAGGCTTGAGCAAGACGCTCAAAGCTGTCGTGCAGACGAGAGCTGAAGCTGAGGAGATAATGTCCGAAGACCCACGGCTGTGCCTGCTGCATATGCGTGTAGCCAGGCATGATCGTGTGAGCATGGCGGCGCGCTTGCGCAGCGACTGCACCTTGGAACTCGTTCAGCCGGTCCATCACATCCAGAATGCGGTTTCGCTTGTACAGGCGGCGTACGGTAGCACCTTGATCGATCCGGCTGCGGCCTGTGTGCATCTGGCCACCCACATCCTCTCCAATAGCGCTGAAGAGATACGACTCGATCTGCAACAGGAAGCTACCTTTGCGCGCATCAACTGGAAACGTCGAAGGTTCCATGTGCCTGATGGTTAGCAACTGTTCCAGGATAGCGCGTCCGGTGTCCGCCGAAAGAATGCCTTCTTCCACAAGCATGGTGGTATGGGCAAGATCAACGGCGACGAACTCGTGAAACTGCCTGCGTTCACGCTCGAGTCCCGGCAGTGCGTAGTGCTTCGTAAGCCGGGAGGCAGGGGGCGAGCTTAGCCGAGCTTCGGCAAGTAGTGTTTCGTGGGAAGTTGAGGATGTCATGGCATTAAGTGTGGCAATTGGCTCGAGCCTTGAGGCGGCGCTTCTCTACCCAGCTAAGAACGAATCGGAAGGGGCCTCACCAGGCACGCTCAAGAAGGTCGCGCAGTTCGAAGCATCTGACTGAACCTTCGCCGAAGACCAACGACGCTGGTCAGTCCTGCCAGTCCGATTCCATGACTAGATGATGAATTTTTGGTCAAGCAAGCACAACTACAGACGGGGTTGGACGCGCATAAGAGATTCTTTTGCTCGCACAAAGGTTTGGTGCGACCGCCGTCCAGTTCGTGGCGCGCAAGACCTAACCGTGCCTCGCTGTTGAGGACATGGGGTAATCCGGTGCGGCGTGCTGAGGACTAGGGCAAAGCCACGTTGGCTTTGAAGAGTGCCTTGACTACTTTGATGAAATCGTCAACAACCTTTGATCGCGGTTGATGGGAAGGCAGAACTATGGAAAAGTGAAACTCCACAGCTGGCGATAGAGGACGCCAAACCACGCCCGGTTCGCGCACCCTGCGAGCGGTGAAGGGATCGACTACAGTCAGGCCGAGGCCGCCTGCCACCAGACTGCACGCCACGTGACCGAGCGACGTGACCACCGAGCGTTTGCATGTCACTCCGGCGGCTTCGAGTTCCATCTCCAATCGCATACGTACCGGGCTATTGCGGCTCAACAAGATAAGCGGCTCATCTTGCAGGTCGGTGATCTTCAATGACTTCTTGCGGGCCAAAGCATGGCCGCGAGGGAGGACGCAGACGGCCGCGACGCTTGGTAACGGGGAAACATCGACTCCTGGGTACTCGTTGACGGCCATCTGCACAAATCCGACATCGATTTGGTGCGCGGCGGCAAGCTCCAGCACGCCTAGGGAGTTTCGAACGTCCAGCGAGATGGCCAGATCGGGGCGCGAGAGTGAAAACTCCCTGATTCCTTCGCTGAGCAAGCTCAAGCCCAACGTGTGCATTGATGCAACACGTAAGGTACCGATGCGCGCTGACTTGAGGTCCATCGCCACGCGCTCGATCTGCTCCATACCCTGATAGAACCGGTCCACCTCTCGGAACAGCCGCTGGGCTTCTGCTCCCGGAATGAGGCGATTGCCTTCCCGCCGAAACAGACGAATCTCCAGTCTTTTTTCGAGGTCCCTAATGAGTGCGCTCACCGCGGGCTGAGTGATCTTCAGCAGCTCGGCAGCAATAGTCATGCTGCCGGAAACCATGACACTACGGAAGGCTTCGAGTTGACGGGGGTTCAGTTGCATGGGTAGCTAGGGGAGAACTTTCGGGCAAGGGTAATCAACGTCGCACACTGCTGCAAGCGTCAGATCTCCTTATACGCGTCCAACCCCGGCTGGGGTTGTCCGGCTAGAGAGGCGAGAGTCAGAATCTTGCCGTCGGCGTCACAAAGTCAGCCAGCTGGTGGCGGCCTCCGGTGTCACGGTGTCACCGATCATTTCCGCCACGTTCGCCGAATTGAACTCGGTCCGCCTTGCCGTCCCGCAACCGCTCTAGGGAGGTCTCTGCTAGTGTGCGCGCCACCTTCAATGCCCAGGTTTCGCGCTCGTCTGTCCGGCAGAGGAACTGCAGGAAGGCTCCCAAGGCCGCCTCTTCCTCGGCCGGCGTGGGATTGCCGTCGTTGCTCGATGATGCGTTTATGCTATTGAAAAGTGGCGACGGCGAGCGGGCCAGCGGACAAAGCGTACCACTTCCGCGCGCAACTCCCGGTCTTCCGGCGCGCCTATGAAACCGCCGTGAGGCATGGCTTCGAAGATGTGCAACTCGCAGGGAACACCTGCGCGGCGCAGCGCGCGGTGCAGGCGTACAGCGTTTGACAGGAACAGGTCGCGCGTGCCGCTCTGGATAAAGGTCGGCAAAGAGCCCTTGGAGAAATCACCGAACAGCGGCGACAGATAGGGATGGGCTAGGTCGACGCCAGCGACATACAGCAGGTTGTTGGGCATCAGCGACCTGGGCAACAGGACGTCGATGAGCTGATTCAGCACAAAGCTGTCGCCCGACTCGGTCAGATCCACTTGTCGCACGCCTCTGCCGCGACTGCCGGCCATGCAGTAAACTCTGGCCTCAGCCTCCCCCAGGGCACCCGATACCGGATCCCCGAAGCCCATGCCAAGCTCCCCCGCCGCCCGCCTGGCGGCCAGTACCGCTGCCAGCCTGCGTTTCGACCTGACCACCATGCGCCTGTTCATCGCCACCGCGGAGCTGGGTGGCATCACGCGTGGCGCGGAGCAACTGTGCCTGGTGCCGGCCGCCGCGTCACGGCGCATTCGCGAGCTGGAGGCCCAACTCGGCCTTGCGCTGTTCGAGCGCCGCCCGCATGGCATGGCGCTGACCGATGCGGGCCGCGCCATGCTGGCGCATGCGCGCAGCTTGATCCATGCCGTTGGCCGGATGCAGGACGACGCCGCCGCGTTCCTGCACGGCGACCGAGGCGTGATTCGGATCGCCGCCTGTACATCGGCCGTGGTGCAGTTCCTGCCCGCCGACCTTGGCCGCTGCCATGCGGCGTGGCCGGACATCAAGGTGGACCTGCAGGAGCTCAACAGCGTGGGGGTGATCCAGGCGGTTAGGCGCGGGCTGGCGGACGTCGGCGTCTTCGAGAGCACGGTCGGGCCGATCGCGTTGCCCACGCTGCCCTATCGCGAGGACCGGCTGGTGCTGGTGGCGCACCACGCGCATGCGCTCGCTGGCCTGCGCAAGGTGACAATCGATGACCTGCTGGCCCATGAAGTGATCGGCCTGACCGAAGGCGCCTCCATCTCCATCACGCTCGGCCGGCTGGCAGTGGCGGCCGGCCGGCCCTTGCGCATGCGCGTTCGCGTGGGCAGTTTCGACAGCATGATCGCAATGATCGCCGGACAGATCGGTATCGGCATCATGCCAGCGTCGGTAGCCGCCATGTTCGCGCGCGGCAAGGGATTCCGGCACCTCGCCATCGACGAGACATGGGCATGCCGGCGCTTCGTGCTTTGCCACCAGCCGCAGATGGAGCTATCCTCCGCCGCCCGGGCCCTGATACCGCTGCTGGCGGGGCTGGATTCACCAAATGTGAACGCAGGTACGCCGAAAGGTTGATGGCCGGCGGTGCCTGGTGCCGGCATAGTACGGGGCAGGTATCTAAGCGCGCCCATGACGGCACGCGACAGCCAGGAGACTCCCCATGCAAACAACTCGCGCGCGGTTGCGCGCGCTCGCCGCAGTGTCCCTGCTCTGGCACTGCGCGCAAGCCTTCGCCGCCTACCCCGACAAGCCTATCCGCGTGAATGTCGGCGCCCCGCCGGGCGGCGGCACCGATGTGGTGGCGCGCCTGTTCGCGGACAAGATGGGCGGCTCCATGGGGCAACCCATGCTGGTCGACAACCGCCCCGGCGCGGCCAACACCATCGCCGCGGACCTCACCGCCAAGGCGCCGGCCGATGGCTACACGCTGCTGGCCGCGACCAATTCGCCGCAGGTAATCGCGCCCCAGCTGATGCGGCTGAACTTCGACCCGCTCAAGGACCTGACGCCAATCGGCCTGGCCCTGGTGGTCCCGCACGTGCTGCTGGTGGCGCCGCAGGTCAACGCCGACAGCGTGGCGTCCCTGGTCGCGCAGATCAAGGCGCAGCCCGGCAAGTTCAGCTACGCCAGCTCGGGCATTGGCAGCGTGCAGCACATGGCTGCTGAACTGTTCATGAAGGCTACCGGCACGCAGATGGTCCATGTACCGTACAAAGGCAGTTCGCAGGCCCATGTCGACCTGATGGCGGGCCAGGTGCAGATCATGCTGGATACATCGTCCTCGGCCATTCCGCATATCCGCTCGGGCAGGCTGCGCGCGCTGGCTGTGACCACGCCCAAGCGGGCGTCCGCGCTGCCGGATGTGCCAACGCTGCAGGAGCTCGGCATCAAGGCCGCGGACATGAGCACGTGGTACGCGTTCTACGCGCCACGCCAGACCCCCGCACCCACGCTGGAACGCCTGACCCGGGAATTCAATGCCGCCCTGCAACTGCCCGAGGTACAGGGCAAGCTGCGCGGCCTTGGCGGCGATCCCGGCACGCTCTCCCGCGAGCAGTTCATCCAGCTGCAGAGAGCGGACTATGACCGCTTCGGCAAGCTGATCCGAGACCAGAACATCAAGATGGATTAAGTGAATCAAGCCATGGCCACGCTGCCCCGTATTGCACTGTTTATTGGCGACCCCGCTGGCATCGGCCCCGAGATCGTCGCGCGCCTGCTGGCCGACCCGCAACTGCCCGCGCGGGCCAGCGTGGCGCTGATCGCCAGCCGCGCCGCGCTGGCGGCCGGCGCACACGCGGCCGGCGTTGCACTGCCGCAAGCGTCCAACTGGCTGGAGATCATCGACTGGCCCGGCACGGGCGCCACGTTTGCGCCCGGCCAGGCCGCTCGTGAGAATGGCGCCTTCATGCTGGAGGGCCTGAGCCTAGGCGCGCGCATGGTGAGCGACGGCCGCGCGGATGCGCTGTGCTTTGGCCCGCTCAACAAGGGTGCGATGCGCCTGGGTGGCATGCACGAAGAAGACGAGATGCGCTGGTTTGCCAAGTTGCTGGATTACGAGGGCCGCTGCGGCGAATTCAACGTTCTCGACAAACTCTGGACGGCACGGGTGACCTCCCACGTGCCGCTCAAGGATGTGTCGTCATTGCTGACGCCCGCCGGCATCGACGGCGCGATCCGTATGCTGACCGATGCCTTGAAGGCCGCTGGCAATCCCGCGCCGCGCATCGGCGTTTGCGGGCTGAACCCGCATAACGGCGACAACGGCAACTATGGCAGCGAGGAGGGCGACATCATCGCCCCCGGCATCGAGCAGGCGCGCACCGCCGGCTATCCCGCCGAAGGCCCCTATCCCGCCGACACCATCTTCGTGCGAGCCCGCAACGGCCACCTGGACGGCATCGTCACCATGTACCACGACCAGGGGCAGATCGCGACCAAGCTGTTGGGGTTCGAAGTAGGCGTCACCGTGGAGGGCGGTCTGCCCATCCCCGTGACCACGCCGGCTCATGGCACCGCCTACGACATCGTCGGCCTCGGCAATGCCAACGGCGCCGCCATGTCCAATGCCTTTGACCTGGCATGTCGGATGGGCGCGAGCCACCGGGCGGGCAGGCTGGCGTAGAAAAGTGGCAGCGCGGCGCGATGTGCTGCGCCGCATCGATACGCATGACACCTGGCTCAAACAGCCAATGCCCATTGGCGTCTTGGTCGACATAAAGAAGGCTCGCGGGCGCTCAGAGAGCAGAGACGCCAGAGCAGCCTTTCGTCGGTCATAGGTCAGGCCACAAATTTCTCTCCCACTGTTCACATGCAAGTCGAACACGCCGTAGACGACCAAGTCCGCCCCGGGGTGCCAGCGTCGGTGCCGCGCACGTCGGAGCACCCGATCGAAGTCGCTGCGGCCAATGTCGTCTAAGCACGAGACCTCGCCCTCGAGTATGTGCCTGGGACCGAGCCGGCAAACTGACAATGCCATCTGAAGTAGTCGGCCGTGCCGTTCGGAGAGGGCGGTGGCTGCGCTAGAATGACCCGCGACAGGACGACAATAACGAGGGTCGAGCGGTGACGTCGCGGACACACTACACCACATTGGGCCTTGCCAAAACTGCCTCTGCGGCAGAGATCAAGGCCGCCTATCGGCGAATGGCGATGCAGTGGCATCCGGATCGCAACCCGAAAAGCCAGTCCGAAGCCACCGCCCGCTTCAAAGAAATCAAGCACGCCTACGAAACACTGAGCAACGAACGGAAGCGTGAAGCCTATGACGACTCGCTGGACGAGACTAGATTCGGGTCTGGCGCGGGATCGTTTGGTTTCGGCGCCGGCGCAAGCCAGTCTTCGGGAAGGGCGAAGCCGGCCGGATTCGGTTCCTACTGGCATCGCTCCCCGCCGCCTGTACGCGGCGAGGATATTGAGTGCAAGGCATCGATCTCCGTCGAGACTGCGGTCAACGGGGGAACGATCGAGGTGAAGGTTCCATACGTTGGCCCGTGCGCTGCCTGCGGTGGTACGGGATGGGCGCGGGCCGCGTCGCGCTGTAAGGCGTGCGCTGGCGAAGGATGCTCTAAGTGCGACTATTCGGGTAGGACAAACGTCTGCGCTACATGCAAGGGGAGCGGTCACGCGAAAGCGGAACGGAAGATTGCGACGGCCGTTCGTGGTGGAATCGTCGATGGCATGATAATTCGCATCGTCGGTGGTGGCACACCCGGGGGAAATGGCGGGGCCGATGGTGACGCACTGTGCAGGATCAAGGTGCTGAAGGCTGGAAGCTACAAACTTCAGGGCCTCGACCTGATGGGGGAAGTAAAGGTGGATTTTGCAACCGCCGCGATTGGCGGGAAAGTGCATGTCGACGTGCTCGGGCAGTCCTATACCGTCGAGGTGCCGCCCATGACGCGCGCGGGGAAGATCCTCCGGCTGTTAGGGAAGGGCCTGCGACACGCTGTCAACCATGACACGGGCGATCTGCGCCTCAGGGTCGTGATCGACCTGCCGAAGGGGCGGCTCAGCGAGGCGCAAAAGCAGGTGCTCAAAAGCATGTTTGCGGACGGCATGAGTTTACACGACTGACCGCGCCGATGCCGCACCGGTGGCAGGGGCATCCGCGGCCCGCTCGCGGGTCTGCGGGTCTGCCAGTTTGAGCTCGAGCCCCGTGAACGGCAGCCCCCATGACGCCCACGCTACAGCGAACGCGCGGCCCAGGTGCCAGCGGCTAGTCGATGCGGGCGCCGCTCGCCTTTACGATCGGCCGCCACGCCTGGTACTCGGCCACCACGAACTTGCCGAACGATTCCGGCGTGTATTGCATTGGCTCCGCGCCCTGCAGCAGGAGTTTCTTGCGCATATCGGGGCTGTTGACAGCGTCGGTCACGGCCTTGTTCAGCCTGGCAATCACCTCCGGCGGCGTGCCCTTGGGAGCGAACAGGCCAAACCAGGCACCCGTCACCAGGTTCTTGACGCCAGCTTCCGCCATGGTCGGCGTGTCCGGCAGCGCCTCGGCGCGCTTGGCGCTGGTGACGGCCAGCGGCCGTAGTTGCCCGGCGCGGATATGGCTTATCACCGAGGGGATCGTCGCGAACATGAACTGCACGCGCCCGGCCAGCAGGTCGTTCAAGGCATCCGCGCCCTTATAGGGCACGTGCACGGCGTTCGCGCCGGTGCGTTCGTTGAGCAGCGCGCCCGACAAATGCGCGGCGGTTCCAACGCCGGTGGAGGCAAAGTTCAGCATGCCGGGATTCGCTTTTGCGTAGGCTACCAGATGGGCGACATCGTTGGCGGGCACGCCGGGATGCACCACCAGCACGTTCGGCACATCGGCGATTGGCGCCACCGGAGCCAGCGCAGTCTGCGGGTTGACCTTGAGATTGGGATAGAGCGTGGGATTGATGGCGATCGGGCCGACCGAGGTGGCAAGCAGCGTGTAGCCGTCCGGCGCGCTCTTGGCCACGAACTCTGTGCCGATATTGCCGCCCGCGCCGGGCCGGTTTTCCACGATCACCGTCTGCTTCAGGCTCTGGCTGAGCTGGTTGGCCACTTCGCGCGCGAGGATATCGGTGGTGCCGCCTGCCGAAAAGGAAACTACGACGCGAATGGGTTTGGTCGGATAGGGCTCGGCATTGGCGCCGGTGCTTGTAACGGCGCCGGCAAGCAATAGCAGCGCGGCGGCGGTTAGCCGCTTTGGCAGGATCATGTCTCACTCCACGGATTGAGGTGGTTTCAGGCCGCGCTGCTTTGGCGCGTGCCCACTATAGACATGGTACGAAGCTGGTCCCGCCCAGCGTTGATCAAATAGAAACGCTGCCTTCTTTCATCATGATGGCGCGGCTAGCGTGCGCGCTGGTAATGACGCTCCATTGTCGCGCACTGGGACAGGTAGTCCAGCAGCTTGGCAGTGCCGGCTGGCGGCGACTGCCGGTCGCGCACGCACACATAGAAATTGCGCTCGGCCCACGCATCAGTCAGCGTCAGCAGGCTGAGCCCCATCATCGACAGGTAATTCTTGGCGATGCCCTCCGGCACCACCGCGATGCCCAGCCCCTCGCGCACCATCCGGCAGCGCGCCTCGAAATTCGATACCTGCGTCTTCACCGTCAGCGGCCGCGAGATGGTGCTGCTCACCAATTGCAGGAAGGCCTCAAAGGTATAGCGCGGGAAATAGCCCAGGAAGTCGTAATCCAGCGCCTCTTCCAGTTGCAGCGAACCCTTGGCTTCCAGTGGATGCCCGCGTGGCACCACCAGTCCCACCCGGTCCGAGCGGTAGGGCAGGGAGAACACGCCGGGGCTGGGTGCTTCGGCGTGATAGATGCCGATGTCGGCATCGCCGTTAGAAACCATGCGCGGGATGTCGAAACTTAACGCTTCGATCAGGTCGATGCGGCTGTCGGGCGCGCTCTGCAGGAAGCCGCTGATATCGGTAGGCAGGAACTGCAGGATCGTGGACGGGTTTGCCGCCAGGCGAATCTTGGCGATGCCGTCCGTTGAATAGGTGGCCAGAGCCTCTTCGGCCAGCTTGATGCTGCGGACGATGGCCCTGGCGCGCTGGTAGAGCATGGCGCCGGCCGGCGTGGGCTCCACGCCGCGCCCGTGGCGCACCAGTAGCGCGGTACCGACCTGGCGCTCCAGTTCGGAGATGCGCTTGCTGGCCGCCGAGGTGACCAGGTTCTCGCGTTCGGCCGCGCGGGAAAGGCTTTTTTCCTCGACGGCGGCGATCAGGACTTCCAGGGAGCCGATATCCATGCGGGTGTCTTGCTGATGTGCGGATGGCGTGGCGCGTGAAAGCGCCGAGGCAGGAGTGCCATGCTATGCATCTTCGCTGCCAACGTCAAACGGGATTTTCCCGGCCGCGATAGGTGGATCGCTAAATGCGCCGGCAGCAGTGCTTGAAGCGCCCGCGCGTGCGCCACTTCGCCACCGTGCTCGGGAGCTTTCACCAAATTTCAAAGCTTGCCTGCCGGCGCTCCCTAACATGGGGTCAAGGCGGCAAGGCAATACCGATCAAGCCGCCATCAAGGCGTATGACGACAAGGAGCACTGCATGGTGATCGATGAACTAGCCGAATACGTCGGCGCGGAGGGACGGCGGGCGCCGTCGCCCGAGGTCCTCCACTATGGCAAGCGCGCCGTAATCGACTGGTTTGCCGCGCTGTTCCCGGGCACGCGCATGTCGCCCGGCACGAACCTGGTGCAGGCACACCGCGCCGAACTGGGCGTAGGTGACGCCACCGTGGTCGCGCACGGCACCACCGCGTTCCCAGCCACGGCGGCCTGGATCAATGGCAGCGCGTCGCATGCTGCCGAGTTCGACGATATCTTCCGCGACGCGGTCTACCATCCAGGCTGCCCAACGATCTCCGCCGCGCTGGCGCTGGCCGAATACCGTGACGTGAGCGGCGAGGCCTTCCTGCGGGCCGTGGTGGCGGGCTATGAGGTCTCCACCCGCATCGGCGCGGCGATCCAGCCCGCGCACTATCGCTATTTCCATACCACCGGCACCGTGGGCTGCTTCGGCAGCGCGGCAGCTGGCGCCTTGCTGCTGTCGCCGGGCAATGCGCGTGTCGCCGCCGATGCGCTGGCCACCTCCGCCACGTTCGCCTCGGGCCTGCAGCAGGCCTTCCGCTCGGATGCGATGACCAAGGCGCTGCACGCGGGACATGCCGCCATGGTGGGCGTGCAGGCGGCGCAGGCAGCCGCGGTGGGCGTCAACGGCGTGCACGACATCCTGGAAGGCGCTGCCGGCTTCGGCGCGGCGATGTGCGGCAGTCCCGACTGGTCGGATGTGGCCAAGGGCCTGGGCGCGAACTACAACATCCTTAGCATCACCCAGAAGAACCACGGATGCTGCGGCCACACCTTTGCGGCCATCGATGCGGCGATTGAACTGGTGCGCGAGCATGGCATCGACGCCGCCAGGATCGATGCAGTCACGGTGTGGACTTATCAGACTGCCATCGACGTCACTGGCAATGCCGTACCGGGCACCGCCTTCGAAGCCCGCTTCAGCCTGCCCTACGTCATCGCGCACGGCATCCTGCACGGCGCGGTCCGGCTCGACGCCTTCTCCGGCGAACGCCTGCGCGACCCGCAGATCCGGCAATTGATGAAGCGCGTCACCCTGCACGCGGATCCTGAGCTGACCGCGGCGTTCCCCCGCCAACGCGCGGCGCGGGTGGAAATCCTGCTGAAGGACGGCACCCGCCACACGCTGTTCGCGCCTTACCGCAAGGGCGACCCGGAGTCGCCACTGGACGACGCCACGCTGAACGACAAGTTCATGGAGCTGGCGGCGCCGGTGATCGGCAGCGACACGGCCGAGGAACTGCTCGCCGCGCTGTGGCAGCTCGAGACCGGCAGCGTTCGCGGGCTGCGGCTCGCGGGTCTTGGCGTGGCATGAGAGGGGAGGAAAGCGTGAACGATATGACTGTAACGACGGCGATGACCCGCAGCCTGGCAAAAGCGCTGTTCTCGCCGGACACGGTGGCGCTTGTCGGCGCATCCAGCGACATCACCAAGAATACCGCCAGGCCGATGCGCTTCATGCGCAAGCACGGTTACCAGGGCACCATCTACCCGATCAACGCCACCCGCACCGAAGTGCTGGGCGAGAAGGCCTACCCGAGCCTGGACGCGGTGCCGGGGGAGGTGGAGCATGCCTTCGTCATGGTGCCGGGCAAGCACGTCGAAGCCGCGCTGGAGCAATGCGCGGCCAAGGGGGTGCAGGTGGTGACGGTGTTCTCGGACGGCTTCGCGGAAGTGGGCGAGGCGGGCCTGGCCGCGCAGCAGGCGCTGGTCTGCAAGGCCAGGGCGCTGGGCGTGCGCCTGATCGGGCCGAACAGTATCGGAGTGGTCAATGTGGAATCCGGCGCGGTGCTGTCGGTCAATGCCGTGCTGGAGATGGACGAGTTGCACTCCGGCAGCATCAGCGTGATCTCGCAAAGTGGTTCGATGCTCGGCGCGCTGCTCTCGCGTGGCGTGGCGCGTGGGCTGGGTTTCGCTAAGCTGGTGTCGGTGGGCAACGAGAGCGATATTGGCGTCGGGGAGCTGGTCGATCTGCTGGTGGACGATGCCGCTACCAAGGTGATCCTGTTGTTCCTGGAAACGATCCGCGACGCCGCTGTACTCGGCGCGGCGCTGCGCCGCGCGCGGCAAGCCGGCAAACCGGTCATCGCGTACAAGCTTGGCCGCTCGGCGCAGGGAGAGGCGCTGGCGCAGTCGCACACCGGCGCGCTGGCCGGCAACGATGCCGCGGTGGACGCCTTCCTGCGCAAGTACGGCGTGATGCGCGTGGAAATGCTGGAGGCCTTGTTCGAAGCCGCGCCGCTGGCCCTGCGCTATGGCCGATGGGTGCCTGCCCTCCAGCGCAATCCCCGCGTGGCCGTGGTGACCACCACCGGTGGCGGCGCGGCCACCGTGGTGGACCGCCTGGGCCTGTCGCAGATCGACGCGGTGGCGCCGCCGGACGGCTTCGTGGAGCACATGGCGGCGCGCGGCGTGCGCATCCGCCAGACGCCCATCATTGACCTGACGCTGGCCGCGACCAGCGCGCAGTACAAGGATCTGGTCGAGCAACTGCTGCTGAGTGACTGGTGCGACGCCGTGCTTTGCGTGGCGGGCTCGTCCGCGCAGTTCCATCCCCAGCTCGCGGTGCGGCCCATGGTGGAGGCGGCCGGCGCGGGACACAAGCCGCTGATCGCTTTCCTCGCGCCGGAGGCGGGGGAGTCGCTGCGCGTGCTGCAGGCCGAAGGCATCCCGGCGTTCCGCACGCCGGAAGCCTGCGCGGACGCGCTGGCGCAGTTGTTCAAGGCGGCGCGGGCGCATCCCGAGGCCGACGAAGCCGTCGCGCCGCTCGGCTGGCCGGCCGGCTTACCGCTGTCGGGCAATCTCTCGGAATACGAGGCGGCCAGCGCGTTCGCGGCGCTGGGCGTGCCGATCGCCCCGCTCGCGCTGATGCCGGTGGGGGAGTACAAGCACAGAATTCCCTACCCGGTGGTGGCCAAGATCTGCTCGCGCGACATCCTGCACAAGACCGATGTGGGCGGCGTACGCGTCGGCGTGCGCGACACGGACGAACTGCAGCGCGCCACGGCGGCGATCCTTGCCGATGTCGGCCGCACCGCGCCGCAGGCCCGGCTCGACGGCATCCTCGTGCAGCGCATGGAGGACAAGCTGCTGGAACTGATGCTGGGCTACCGGGATGACCCGCTGGTGGGCCCGATCGTGATGCTGAGCGCGGGTGGGATCGCCGCCGAACTGCGGCCGGACGTCAGCCTGCGGCCGGCGCCGGTGACGCGGGACGACGCCATGGAGATGATCGACGAGGTACGCAGCACCGCGCTGATCCGTGGGTTTCGCGGGCTGCCGCGCGGCGATATCGCCGCCCTGGCCGATGCCATCGTGCGGTTTTCCCGGCTGGCCGCCTTCGAGGGCGTGAACGTGCTGGAGGCCGAGATCAATCCGCTGTTCGTGCGTGCCGACGGCGTGGTCGGGGTGGACTGCGTGGTCCGGCTGGCGGAAGAACAAAGAGCGGAACTGAATTGATTCGAATCGAGTAAGAAAACGGAGACAAACATGGATTTCAAACTTACCCCAGAGCAAGCTGAGTTCGAGCATGCCGTTACGCGCTTCGCCGAGAAGGAATTGCGCGCCGGCTCGGTCGCCCGCGCCCATACCGACGACTACCCCTGGGATGTCGCCCGCAAGATGAGCGAGCAAGGCCTGCTGGGCATCACCGTGGCCGAGGCTGACGGCGGCCAGGGCGGCAGCCTGATGGACGCCATCATCGCGATCCAGGCCGTGGCCTCGGTCTGCCCGCGCAGCGCCGATGTGATCCAGGCCGGCAACTTCGGCGCCATCCGGGTGCTGGCCGAGTATGGCTCGTCGGCGCAAAAGGACAAATGGCTACGCCGCCTGCTGGCCGGTGAAGCCTTGATCTCGGTCGGCATGACAGAGCCCGAGGCCGGCTCCGCCGTCACCGAGCTACGCACCACGGCCACGCCCGATGGCGACGACTACCTCATCAACGGCACCAAGGTCTTCACCACCCATGGCCCGCACGCCGACGTGATCCTGACCTACGTGCGCTTTGGCCCGGGCGTCAACGGCATCGGTTCCGTGCTGATCGATACCAGGATGCCGGGTGTGCGCATCGGCCAGCGCTCGCGCTTCATGTCGGGCGAGGAATGGGCGCAGATTTATTTCGAGGATGTCCGCATTCCGGCGTCCGATGTGCTGCTGGGCGAGGGCGGCTTCAAGAAGCAGATTGCCGGTTTCAATGTCGAGCGCATGGGCAATACAGCGCGCTCGCTGGCGCTGGGACGCTATGCCTACCAAGTAGCCCGCGACTGGGCTATGCAGCGCAAGCAATTTGGCAGGCTACTGTGCGAGTTTCAGGGCCTGCAATGGAAGTTCGCCGAGATGAAGATCAAGCTCGATGCCGGGCAACTGCTGCTGTACCGGGCCGCGGCCAACGCGGACAGCGGCTTTCCTTCCGCCGAGGAAACCGCGATTGCCAAGGCGTTCTGCAACCAGGCGGGCTTCGACGTTGCCAATGAGTCGCTACAGATCATGGGTGGCATGGGCTACAGCCAGGAGGCGCTGGTGGAGTACTGCCTGCGCCGCTGCCGGGGCTGGATGATCGCCGGCGGCTCCATCGAGGTCCTGAAGAACCGCATCGCCGAATCGGTATTTGAGCGGACCTTCGCGCAGCGCCCGGAAAGACAGCAGGCGGGTTGATAAGGAACGCATCCCAGGTGGGCGCACTAAGTTCTGCACAACGGAAAGCCGGACGCGCAGCTTGCCCGGGCCGGCAGCCTGCAAACGGGGCTGCCGAAGTCTACCGGCGAGCCATCGGAATCGAAGCCGATCCGGCGGTGCGCCGCTTCCTGCGGGCCGAACTCGGCGATCCGACACGACTCACCACGATCCAAGAGAATTCCCCATGTCCGACATCCAGGCCCAACCGGACGCGCAGCGGCCCTCGATCCTGGTGGTCAGCGCGCACGCCGCCGAATTTGTCTGGCGTGCCGGCGGCGCCATAGCGCTCTACGCCGAGCGCGGCAACAACCTCAAGATCGCTTGGGCCGCAGGGATGACGCGCGGGCGCCCCCCCTGGGGTATCACGATTCGTGATGCCCCCATGCGATCCGGGGGCTTAGCAGGACGCCGGCGGGCCGCTACAGTGCGGGCATCCCCACCGGAACCCTCATCGTGCTGTCCATTATTCAAATCCGGGAGCCGTCCCTGCCGGCTATCCCTAGCCTTGCCCGAGGCGCACGCCCATGATCGACGTCCTGGTCATCGGCGGCGGCAATGCCGCCCTGTGCGCGGCCCTGATGGCGCGCGAAGCAGGCGCCAGCGTGCTGCTGCTGGAAGCCGCCCCGTGCGAGTGGCGCGGCGGCAACTCGCAGCACACCCGCAATCTGCGCTGCATGCACGACGCGCCACAAGACGTGCTGGTCGATGCCTATCCCGAAGAGGAATACTGGCAAGACCTGCTCAAGGTCACCGGCGGCCTGACCGACGAGCGGCTGGCTCGCCTGGCCATTCGCGCCTCGTCGACCTGCCGCGACTGGATGCGCAGCCACGGCGTGCACTTCCAGCCGCCGCTGTCAGGCGCGCTGCATGTGGCG
>NZ_LZZU01000037.1:0-14286 GCF_014170355.1 Cupriavidus sp. UME77 | reverse complement strand
CCGTCCCACCCGCCCGTACTCCATCCTCCTGGCGTCTGGCCCCCCGGGCCGCCTGCCGGCCTGACCGGATGGCGCTTCCTGCGCGGCATGTCGCGCGATCTGCTTGGCATGCTGGCCACGTGGCAGCGGGCATTCGGCGATGTGGTGCACGTGCGCATCTGGCCCGAGCATCAGATCATCGTCACCGACCCGCAGCTCGCGCGCGAATTGCTGGTCACACACCACGACGCGCTGATCCGCTGGGAGCGCGGCATGCGCGTCTTTGCGCAACTGCATGGAAACAGCGTGCTGATTGCCGAGGGGGACGCGTGGCGAGGCAAGCGGCACGCCTTGCAGCCGAACTTCTCGCCGAAGGCAGTACAGGCCTTCGTACCGACCATGGCTGGCGCCGCCGGGCAGGCGCTGGTTCACTGGCCGGATAGCGCGGGAAACTGGCCAATCGAGAACGCGCTCACGTCGCTGGCAATGGATGTGATCATGCGGATGGTGTTTTCGAGCGAGATCGGCGCGCACGCCCGCATCGCGGAGCAAGCCTCGCGCACGGCTATGGCGGCGGCCAACGCCGAGTTCTACTGGCCCGCGAGCTGGCCCGACTGGGCGCCCTGGAAGCGCGCCAAGCGGCAAGCCCTGGCAGCGCTCAACGGCTTGATCGACCACCATCTGCAAGCCCGCCTGAAGCTGCCGCGTGACGCCTGGCCCGACGACCTGGCGACCCGTCTGCTGCAACTGCACCGCGACGACGCGGCGGCATGGCCGCTGCAAGCCGTGCACGACGAGTGCATGACGACGTTCCTCGCCGGGCATGAAACCGCCGCGGCGACACTGACCTGGTGGACATGGAACATGGCGGCAAACCCGGCCGCGCAGACCGCGGCGGCAGAGGAAGTCCGGCGGATGCTGCAGGGCCGCGCGCCAACGGCGGAAAACCTGCCGTTGCTGCGCTACCTGACCCAGACGCTGCAAGAGACGCTGCGTTTGCACCCAGCCGCGCCGATGCTCAGCAGCAGCCGCTCCACGCGGCCAATCACGCTGGGCTCATGGCAGCTGCCCGCGCGCACCCAGTTCATGGTGCCGGTGCAGCTGATGCACCACGACCCGAGATGGTTCCCCCAGCCGCTGGCATTCCAGCCCGAACGTTTCGGCCCCGAAGCACCGGCGGTGCCGCGCGGCGCCTACCTGCCCTTTGGCACCGGACCCCGCGTTTGCCTGGGACAGCACCTGGCAATGACCGAGATGACGGTGGTCGCGGCGATGATTCTGCAACGCTTTGCACTGTCGGTGCCCGACGGCATGGCCGCGCCACGGCCCGTGTTCCATATCACGCTGCGGCCAGAGCAGCCCCTGCATCTGCGGCTTGCTCCGTCTGCGGCGGCGCGCGCCGGGCGATAAGGCCGCCGTTCAGATCGCGGCCCTGGCCACCGGCTCCACCGCCCGCATCGCCTGCGCCGCGATCTCGAACGAGCGCAGGCGGGCTTCATGGTCATGGATCTGCGCCGTCAACATCAACTCATCCGGCCGGAACTCCTCGATGAAGTTGCGCAAGCCATTGCGCACGCCCTCTGGATCCCCCACCACCGAGCACGCCAGCGAACGGCGGATATGCGTGGCCTCGGTCTGCGTCCACAGCAGCTCGATATTGTCCACCGGCGGCCGGATCGGGCCCGGGCTGCCGCGCACCAGCGCCAGGAACTGCTGCTGCAGCGAGCTGAACAACCGGCGCGCCTGCGCGTCGGAATCCGCCGCGAAGACATTGAGCCCCAGCATCACATGCGGCTTGGAGAGCTGCGCCGACGGCTGGAAGGTCGTGCGATACAGATCCACCGCCTGGCGCATGAAGCCCGGCGCGAAGTGCGAGGCAAACGCGAAGGGCAGGCCCATCGCCGCCGACAACTGCGCGCTGAACAAGCTGGAACCAAGCAGCCACAGCGGCACCTTCAGGCCCGCGCCGGGCACCGCCCGCAGGCGCTGGCCCGGACGCGGGTCGTCGAAGTAGGCCTGCAGCTCCTCCACATCCTGCGGGAAGGCATCGGCGGCGTCTTGCGTGGCGCTGCGGCGCAGCGCGCGAGCGGTGGACTGGTCGGTGCCAGGCGCACGGCCCAGGCCAAGATCGATACGGCCAGGGAAAAGCGAGGCCAGCGTGCCGAACTGCTCGGCCACCACCAGCGGCGAATGGTTGGGCAGCATGATGCCGCCCGAGCCGACGCGGATGGTGGACGTGCCGTTGGCAACGTAGCCGATCAGCACTGCCGTGGCGGCGCTGGCGATGCCAGGCATATTGTGATGCTCGGCCAGCCAGAAGCGCTGGTAGCCCAACCGCTCGGCGTGCTGGGCAAGCGCGAGCGAATTGCGCATGGCCTGGCCGGCGTCGCCGCCTTCCACGATGGGCGACAGGTCAAGCAGGGAATAGGGGATCATGGCGAGCAACTGCGGCGCAGCAATTTATTGAACGATCACTATAGTAATCACCACTGGCGTCACTGGCAACGGAAAAATATAATGACCACTATGAAAAAGAGTGTTTCCGGTGCGGGCCGCGGGCGGCCCAGGCAGTTCGATCGCGACGAGGCGCTGGGCCAGGCCCTGTCGCTGTTCTGGCGCTATGGCTATAGCTCCACTTCGATCTCCGCGCTCACCGAGGCCATGGCCATCACCGCGCCCAGCCTGTACGCCGCGTTCGGCAGCAAGGAGCAGTTGTTCTACGAAGCCGTGGACCGCTATGCGGATACCCACGGCGCGCTGCTCTACGCGCCGCTGCAGGGCGCCGGCAGCGCGCATGACGCCGTGCAAGGCCTGCTCGCCGGCGCGGCCGCCTTGTTCAGCGCCAAGGGCAACCCCGCCGGTTGCTTCCTGATGACGGGCACCAGCTGCTCGGCAGACTGCGCCTATATCGAAGACACGCTGCGCCAGCGCCGCAAGGAAAAGGAGCAAGCGCTGCAGGCCTGCATCCAGCAGGGCATCCGGCGCGGCGAACTGCCGGCCGGCACGGATGCATCAGCACTGGCCAAGTTCTTCAACACGGTCATGCAGGGGATGTCGATGCAGGCGCGCGACGGCGCGTCGCGTGCCGCGCTCGAAGCACTGGCCGCTACCGCGATGCTGGCCTGGCCGGTAAAGGCGGTAAAGGCGGTAAAGGCAGTAAAAGCGGCAAAGAAAGCCACGCCGCGCGAAACCCAGACAGCGTAACTTGCTGGAATGGCATCAGGCCGCCGGCTCGGGCCGGCGCCACAGCCACGCCAGCACGCAAGCCATGCAGGCAATTGCCCCGTATGCCAGCCAGGGCCGATGCATGCCGAACAGCAGCACGGCGCTGCAGATGCTCATGGCCGCCGTGGCGCTCCACTTGGCGCGGCGGCTCACCATGCGGCCGTTGTGCCAGTTGTAGAGCATCGGGCCAAACACGCGATGGCCAAGCAGCCACGCATGCAGGCGCGGCGACCCCTTGGCCGCGGCCCAGGCGGACAGCAGAATGAACTCGGTGCTGGGCAGGCCGGGCACGAACAGCCCGAGAATGGCCACCCCCAGGCTCAGCAACGCCAGCGCGGTCAGCAGCGCACGTGCCGTGCGGGTACGCGCCAGCCGCAGCGGCGGATCGCTCGGGTTGGCACCCGGCATCGGCGAAGCCGTATCGGCGTCATCCAAGACCGGTCACCGCGAATGTCGCTGTTGGCGCCGTTGGCGCACTGGGAAGTGGCGCCGCGGCAGTGAAAGCCTGCAGGCGGCGGCAACCGCTGCAGCAACGGCAGAAGGCATGTGGCAGTTCTCTCGGTTCTGGCAGAGGGCACGACTGGCCCCATTGTCCACGCGAGAGACGCAGGTGGTCAACGCCTCTCATAGCGGGACGAACAGGAAGACTTGCCAGGTACCGCACGGCGGGCAAGACCCGGCCGCTTGCAAGGTCATCCTCCCTTTCCCGGGCGGGGAACATATACTCCCCCATACTATTTTTGGGGGCAAAGCCGTGAGCCACACCATCCGCGAGAAACAGAAGTTGCTGAACCGGGTGCGCCGCATCCGGGGTCAGATTGATGCCATCGAACGCGCACTCGAGGAGGAGCAAGGCTGCGTGGGGGTGCTGCAGCAGATCACGAGTTGCCGTGGAGCCATGAACGGCCTGCTGGCCGTGGTACTGGAAGACCACATCCGCACGCACCTTGTTGAAGCCGAGCCAGCCCATGGCGAGTCCGATGGCGACGCCAGGGAGCAGCTCATCGAGGTCGTGCACAGCTACTTCAAATGAGTAGCCTGGCTCACTCGGCTTATTACCCGCCTCACGGTTTACTACCCGCTCACGCTCGAATCGCCACGAAACTGCTCAAGCCTGCGGCTGCTTGGGCAACAACCAAGCAGATCGACCATGCATACACATGACCTCACCCCGTGGACTCATACCCACGTATTCGACTCAGGCAACAAGGCGGCCGAGCGAGGCACGCGCCTCGTCATGCTGATCACCGCCGCGATGATGGTTGTGGAGATCGCCGCCGGCCTCTGGTTCAACTCGATGGCGCTGCTGGCTGACGGGTGGCACATGAGTTCCCACGCGCTTGCCATCGGATTGAGCGCCTTTGCCTATGTTGCGGCGCGGCGCTATGCGCATGACCACCGGTTCGCCTTCGGCACCTGGAAAATTGAGATCCTGGCGGGATTCGCCAGTGCGATCTTTCTTCTCGGCATCGCAGCCTTGATGGTCTTCGGGTCCGTTGAACGGATCTTCAGTCCGCAGGCAATTCACTACAAGGAGGCCATGGCAGTCACAGTCATCGGACTGCTTGTCAATATAGGATGCGCGCTGATACTGGGCGATGCGCATGACCATGGCCACGAACATGGGCATGAGCATGGGCACCAACATGGACACGCACATGGCCATGGCGGCCATCACCAGCACGACCTGAATTTGCGCTCGGCATACGTCCATGTGCTGGCAGATGCCGCGACATCGGTGCTTGCCATTCTGGCACTCGCCGGAGGCTGGCTGCTCGGGTGGCGCTGGCTCGACCCGGTCATGGGTATCGTTGGTGCCGGGCTGGTTGGCGCGTGGGCCTTCGGCCTGTTGAAACAAACCGGCGTCGTTCTGCTCGATCGCGAAATGGATCATCCGGTCGTGGACGAGGTACGCGAAGTGTTGCAGGCTTTCGATACCGGCGACGAAGGCACCCGTATTGCCGACCTTCATGTCTGGCGAGTGGGTAAGGAGAAATTCTCCTGCCTTGTCAGCCTGGTGACGCACGACCCCGCGCTGACGGCGGCGCGCGTCAGGAGCGCGCTGGCAGTGCATGAAGAGCTCGTGCATATCACTGTGGAAATCCACCGGTGCGCGGATTAAGCCGATTGAGCGGATTGCGCGGCGAGGGGCCGTGCACGCGCAAAAAACGCGCCGCGCGCGGCCCCACTCGGTATACTCTGAGGCACGTTTATCTCATGCCTGCAGACCGCCCATCGTGTCCAACTCCTCCGCGCGCAAGACCGCCGCGCAAAAACCCGCCGCCGCCGACTACGATTTCACCGAGCAGGTCGGGCACCTCCTGCGGCGCGCCTACCAGCGCCATGTGGCGATCTTCCAGCAGACCATTGCCGACTCGCAGCTGACCGCGGCACAGTTCGTGGTGATGTGCGCGGTCAACGAGCGCGGCTCGTGCTCGCTCAGCGAAATCGTGCGGGCCACCGCCATCGACCAGGCCACCGTGCGCGGCATCATCGAGCGCCTCAAGGCGCGCGAGCTGGTGGCCGTCTCGCACGACACCAACGACCGCCGCAAGGTCGTGGTCACGGTGACCCCGGCCGGCCATGCGCTGATCGAGGAGACCGTGCCGTTCGCGCACAAGATCTCCGAGCAGACTTTCGGCGACCTCAATCCCGCCGAGCGGGTGGCGATCACCTACCTGTTGCGCAAGATGAGCGAGTTCGACGACCGCGAGGAGCGCGGCAACGCACCGGACGGCGAGCCGGAGTAAGCCCGCCTCAGGCGGGCTGGCCGGCCAGCGCCGCGAGCACCGCCTCCGGCGTGAAGGGCGCGCGCCGCAGGCGCACCCCCGTGGCATCGAACAGCGCATTGGCAATGGCCGGCGCGCCCGGCAGCGACGCGGATTCTCCCGCGCCCATCGGCGCTTCCTCCTGGCGCGGCATCAGCAGCACTTCGATGGGCGGCAGCTCGGGAAAGGTCAGCAGCGGATAGCTGCCCCATTCGCGGCTGGCAACGCCGCTGGCGTCAAAGCGCACCTGCTCCTTGAGTACGCGGCCAAGCGCCTGCACCACATTGCCCTGCACCTGGTGGCGCACGCCATCGGGGTTGACCATCATGCCGGTGTCCTGCGCCACCACCAGCCGCTCCACCACGATCTGGCCGGTATCGGGCGCGACCGTCAGGTCCACCACCCAGGCGGCCCAGGCGGCGCCAAAGCCCGGGAATTTGCTGTGGATATAGCGGGCATAGGCCACGCCGCGCCCACGCAGCAGCCCATCCGCGTCCGGCTGGCCACGCGTGCCGCGCGCGCCTTCGCGCCAGCCGGCATGCGCCGCCAGCGCGCGCAGCAGGTCGGTGGCGCGCGCATCGGGCAGGTGGCGCAGGCGGTACGCCAGCGGATCGGCGCCGGCCTCATGCGCGAGCTCGTCGATAAAGGACTCGTGCGCGAACACGTTTGGCAGCGCGGACACGCCGCGCAGCCAGGACGCGCGCACGATGGCTGGCGTGTCGTCGCAACCGATGCGCGTGGCGGCGTACTGGTAAGGCGGCACCGCGGTGCGGTCGCCCATCTGCAGCATGCGCGGCGCGTTGTCGACCACACCGGTCAGCAGCAGCGCCAGCGTGGGCGCATCGTTGGACGGATAGCGGCTAACGAAATCGTAGGCCAGCAACTCGCCATCGGGGCCAATGGCGCCGCGCACGTCCATCAGTTGCGCCGCACCCTTGGGCTCCCAGAGATGTTCCTGCTCACGGCTGAGCTGCACTCGCACCGGGCGCCTCACCGCGCGCGACAGCAGCACCGCATCGGCGCAAACGTCATCAGCACAGTTGCGGCCATAGCAGCCGGCGGCTTCCATCCGCACGATCTCGATGCGGCCTTCATCCAGGCCGGTCAGGCGCGCCAGGTCGATGCGCAACACATGCGGGTTTTGCGTGCCGGACCAGACCGTGAGGCCATCCTCGCGGTAGTCCGCCACGGCGCAGGACGGGCCGATGGAGCCGTGCATCTGGTAGGGCCACGCGTAGCTGCGCGACAGTATCCGGTGTGCGGAGTCGAAAGCGCCTTGCGCATCGCCCTCGTCCGCCAGCGTGCGGCGCGTCGCGGGATTGGCGCGCAGCGCGGCCTCGGTGTCTTCCGGCTCGCTGAGCGGGGGCAACGGCGGCGCCGGCTTCCAGTCCACGCGCAGGCGGCGCGCCGCCTGCATGGCCTGCTCCTCGCGCTGCGCCACCACGCCGATGAAATCGCCCTGCACCACCACGTCGACGACACCACGCACATCGCGGATCGACGCGCGGTCGACGCTGCGCAGGCTGGTGCCGACAAAGCCACCGCTATCGCGCCCGGCGTAAGGTGGGCGCACCACGCGGCCGTGCAGCATGCCAGGCACGCGCACATCGTGCACGAAGGTGAGCTGCGCCGTGGCCTTGGCGGGAATATCCACGCGGGGCGCGGCGCGCCCGACCACGCGGTATTCGCTGACCGGCTTGGTGGCAATGGCGTCGGCCAGCGGCAGCTCGATATGCTCGCCGGCCAGCAGGTCGCCGTAGGCCAGGCCTTCGGCGTTCTCATTGCCTTTTCCGCGCAAGCGCAGGCGGCCATCTTCGGCGATCAGCGCTTCGGGCGCCACGCCAAGGCGCTGTGCCGCGCGCTCGCGCAGCCAGGCCATGGCCTGCGCCGCCGCGCGGCGCAGCGGCAGCGCCGAGATCTGGATGGTGGCGCTGGCAATGGTGGGGCCCTGGTTGGGCGTTGCTTCGGTATGGCCCAGCGTCATCGCCACGCGCGCCGCCGGCACCTCCAGCTCCTCGGCCACGATCTGCGCCAGCGAGGTGCGGATGCCGGTGCCCAGGTCAACGTGCCCGTTGAAGGCCAGGATCTCGCCGGTGTCGCGCACCGCCACGAAGATGTCGGGCCGCGCGGCGATGTAGTCGGAGGCCGCGCCAGGCTGGCCGGGCGCGGGCCGCGGCGCGGCTTGCGGCGCGCGCGTCACCAGCAGCACCCCGCGCGCCTGCAGCAGGGCGTCGCGCTGCGCGCCCGGGGACATCGGCGCCGATGCGGGAAGAGAGGCGGACCGGGGTCCGGAGCCGGGTGTCGTTTCCATTCGTTCCATGTATCAGGTAGGCACGCTGACGGACTGCCGGATTCCGGCGCCGCCCGCCCTGGCCGTTATACTGCCAGGCTCGAACAAGCAATACGTATCAAACATATGAGCACCCCGACCGCTAAGAAAAGCGCGGCAGCCGGAACCCGGGCCCGGCAAGCTCAGGACACCCGAGCCAAGATCCTCAAGGCCGCCATCAAGGTCTTCGCCTTGCGCGGCTACGAAGGCGGGCGCGTGGAGAAGATCTCTTCGCTGGCCAAGACCTACGACCGGATGATCTATTACTACTTCGGCAGCAAGGAAAAGCTGTTCGTCGAAGTGCTCGAAACCATCTACATCCAGCTCAACGAGGCCGAGCAGGCGCTCAAGCTCGACCCCGAGGATCCGGTGCGCGCGCTGACCCAGCTGATCGACTTCGTCTGGGGCTACTACCTCGATCATCCCGAGTTCGTCGCCATCCTGTCCAGCGAGAACATGAGCCAGGGCAAGCATGCCAAGAAGTCGAGCCGGCTCAGGGAGATCTCCAGCTACGCCCTGTCCGTGCTGGACGGCATCCTGGCGCGCGGCAAGGCTGCCGGGCTGTTCCAACCCGATGTGCTCGCCCGCGATATCTACCTGGTGATCGCGTCGCTGGGCTACTTCTACAACTCGAATCATCATACGCTCAGCGCTTTCCTGGGCGAGCCCATGATGAGCAAGCCGGCGCTGGAGCACTGGCGCGATGTGATCCAGCGTACGGTGCTGAGCACGGTTTGCGTGCCGGGCACCGGTATCGCCCCGGCTGGGCAGGCCCCGGCCGAAGCCGAGGCGGCGGCGCCCGCCGCCCGCAAGAAGCCGGCACGCGCCAAGCGCGCCTGAGCCTCGCGTCCGGCGGTCATCGCGCATCGCCGGATGCCTTTCCCTTAAGCCGTAGCCGTAGCCGTGGCCCGCGCCAGCATCGCCAGCGCTTCGTCGCGCGGCATCACGGTGGCGTTCTTCTGCGCCATGTCGAACAGGTTGGCATCGTGCGGCCCGATGGCGCGGTCGCCCACGCAATCGGACAGCACCAGCGGGCGGAAGCCGTACGACATGGCATCGACCACGCTGGCGCGCACGCAGCCGCTGGTCACGCAGCCGGCCACCAGCAGCGTCTGCACGCCGCGCTGGTTCAGCCACGCGGCCAGCGAGGTGCCGAAAAAGGCGGATGGCACGGTCTTGCGCACCACCAGTTCACCCGGGCGCGGCGCCAGTTGCCCGACGATGGCGCTGTTGTGGCTGTCTTCCTTCAGGCCCAGCAGGCCAGGCACCTTCTGCGTGAAGATGTTGTGGTCGCTGTCGTCGTCGGCAAACACGATGCGGCTGTGCGCCACCGACCAGCCCTGCTCGCGCGCCGTGGCCAGCAGGGGCACGGTGTTGGCGATGGCCTGGGGGATATTGCCGCCGCCAAAGACGGCCGGGTCGGCGAAGCCGTTGACGAAGTCGATGATCAGCAGGCCGTAGGGTGCCTTGGGTTCCAGCGCGGCGCCGAAGCCCTGGCGCTGGTAGGTCTTCACTTCATCATGCATGGATGGCTCCCTTGGCATCTCGTTGCTGCGCTTGCTGGTACTCGTGATCCAGCACCTTTCCTTGTTCAACCACCGCCTCTGCGTCCAGGCGCACCGTGCAATGACGCACGGGGATATCGATATGGCAGGCCGTGGTGCGACTGCCGCCGGCCTCGTTGTTCGGGCCGAACGAGCACAGGAAGTTGCCTTCGAACGCGCGCGCATCCATGCCGATGGTGGCCTCGCGGTCATACATCGCGAGCGTGGACCAGCGCGCGCGCGGCTGCAGGCCCCAGCCGATATGCGACATGGCGTAGGCCTCGGGGTCGTTGAACGAGGCCATGTAGTCGCTCAGCAGCTCGGCATCCAGGCCGCCTTCGATACGGGTGACGTAGCCCTTGTGCACCGTGATGTCGATCGGCTCCTGCACGTAGGACTTCATCGGCAGCAGGATATCGCCGCGATCGAGCACGATGCGCCCGTTGGTGCCACCCTCGTCCGGCCAGGTCAGCACGAAGCCGCTTGGCCAGTGGTCCCAGCGGCCCGGCTCATCGACAAAGCCGTACTCGCTGATGGCGGGAAACTCGCCCAGCGCGCAGCGCAGGTCAGTGCCGGCATCCGACACGATATGCATCTCCCGCGCGCGCGCCAGCCGCGCCGTGGCGGCTTTCACGCGGGTACGGTCCCCTGCGGTGGGCACCAGCCGCACCAGCACTTCGGGCGGCTCCACCGCCAGCAGGATCTTGGTGCCGCCGGAGAGAATGTCATGCTGTTCGGGCGAGAACAGCAGCGTCATCAGGTCCAGCACCAGGTCGCTGGCCTTGAGCGCGGCGATGGCGGCAGGGTTGCCGGTCAGCGGCGTAGTGCCGAGATAAGCCAGCGCGTCGCGGCTGAGCGCCTTGTCGCCGTTGACGGGCGGCAGGTCCAGCCGGTTGACGATGGCACCCATCGCGGTGGCCGCCAGCTGCGCCGTGCGCAGCGTTTGCGGATGCGTGGCGGCGCCGGTCAGCACCGTGACCGTCTGGCCCGGCTCCAGTTTTGACAGGGTGAGCACCTGGCGCCATGCCTGGGTCAGGTCGTGATCGCTTACTGGCATGTGTTCTCCTTTCTGGTGAAGCAGGCAGCTCAGGCCGCAGCCTGGTCCTGCAGCAGCGGCGCGCCGAGGAAGTCGCCGAAGGCGCGGTAGAAGCCGGCCTCGTCGTCCCACGGGATCATGTGGCCCGCATCCGGCACGCGGGCAACCTGCACGGCAGGCAGCAGGCCGCGAATCTCTTCGATGTCTTGCGCGCGGATCACATCGCCGCGGCCTGCCACCATCAGCAGCGTGGGTACCTGCACCAATGGCATGTCCGCATGCACATCGTCGCGATGAAAGTCCTCGAAGCTCGTCACGATGGCGCGCTCGTCACAGGTGTGCAGCCACTCGGCGCGCAGGCGCAGTTGCTCATCCGTCCACGTGGGGCAGAAGCGGCGCATGCCCTCGGCGTCGATGCCCCGCCGCGCCAGCCGGATCGAATCCACATACCAGGGCAGTTGCGACGGATAGGCGCGGCGTCCCGGGCCCGACACGGGCGGGTCCACCATCACCAGCCGCGTCAGCCCGGCGGGATTGCCGCGCGCGGCGCGGATGCCGATGCGCGCGCCCATCGAATGGCCGACGATGGCGTAGCGCGCCAGGCCCAGTACCTGCGCGAACGCCGTCACGTCCGCGGCCTGCGCATCCAGGCTGTAGTCCAGCGCATCGCCCGCCTCGGACAAGCCGCGCCCGCGCACATCCAGGATGTAGGTATCGAAGTGCTTGCCGAACTGTTCGCCGACAAAGCCCCAGGTGACCGCTGGGCTGGTGATGCCGGGCACGATCACCACAGCGTCGCGCCCTTCGCGCGCGCCGGCGCCGCCGCCGTAGCGCAGGTAATGCTGGCGGATGCCGTTGGCGAACACATTGCCGCCGTAGAGAAACTCGCTCATTGCTGGGCTCCCTTTACCGAAGACGTAATCAATAGGCACCCGACAGCAGCGCACCCGCGCCGGGCACGACCGGCTCCAGGTCGAGCTGCTTGAGGATGGCGTAAGTGGTGGCAATGGCGGCCGTGATCACGGGCTTGCCGGTCATGGCTTCCACCTTGGCCACCGCCGGCAGCGACGGCATCTGCACGCAGGCGGACAGCACGATGGCGTCCACATCCTTGGTGTTCATCTGCGCGACGATGCCGGGCAGCCTGGCTGGGTCGTGGCGGCCCACTTCGAGGTTGTCGGGGATTTCCAGCGCGCGCCAGTCCACCACTTCGTAGCCTTCGTTGCGGATGTAGTCCACCACCAGCTCGGTCAGCGGCTTCATGTAGGGCGCAACCACGGCAATGCGCTTGGCGCCGATGACCTTGAGCGCGTCGATCAGCGCGCCGGCGCTGGTGATCACGGGCGCGTCGGCGCCGTTGGCGGCGGTATGGGCCTGCAGGCGCTTTTCAGAGACACGATGGTAGCCGTGGCCCATCGCCATGATCGCCACCAGGCAGGCATAGCCCAGCACGTCGACACGGGCGTCGCTCAGTTCCAGCGCGCAGCGATCGGACTCGGCGTCCATGGCCGCCAGTTCTTCCTTGACCACCTTCTTCATACGCATGCGGCTGGAATGGAAGGTGAAGCGTTCGGGGCGCACCTGCTGGCGCAACGCCAGCATCGCCGGGATCTCGGTTTCCATGGTGGTGTTCGAGCTCGGCACGATCTGGCCGATACGGAAAATTTTCTGCACTGTCGACTCCGTCATCTGTGTGTTCTGTCCACCCGCCCTGGCGCCCGTCTTAGCGGGGAAGCGCCCTGCACGGCCGGACCGGAGCCTTCAGCGGTCTCCGTGTCCTGCGAACGATTGTAGTGTACACACGCTATTTGCACAACAAGACGTTCGACCGCGCACGGCGCACGATTTCAGTGCCCGCTTCATGAATCAACCCCTAATATGGTGCTTATTTTCACGGTTTATGGGCATTGAACCGGGATGGTCACTTCGGTATCAGGGTTTTCCATAGGGATGGCATGTCATTTCTTTACAAGCAAATTTCTAGTGTGTACACTCGATTTACCGATTGGCCAGACGGCCACTTCAGACCCACATCACACCGCCAGGAGAAATATCGTGCAAGGCAAACCACGGATCGCAGTGATTGGCGCCGGACTGGGGGGGACGGTTGCGGCCGCCCTGCTGCAGCGCGCCGGATTCCAAGTCAAGCTGTATGAGCAGGCTCCGGCGTTCTCGCGGCTGGGCGCCGGCATCCACGTCGGGCCCAATGTGATGAAGGTCATGCGCAGGATCGGCCTCGAAGATGCGCTCAACGACATGGGCTGCCACCCGGACTACTGGTACAGCCGCGACTGGCAAAGCGGCGAAGTGATCGCCCAGATCCCGCTTGGGCGTTACGCGCTGTCGCATTACGGCGCCAGCTACCTGACCGTGCATCGTGGGGATTTCCACGCCCTGCTGACCGAGGCGGTGGCACCCGGCACGCTGCTGTTCGACAAGAAGCTGGCCAGCGTGGAAGACCTGGGCCACGTGGTGCGCCTGAGCTTTGCCGACGGCACGGTGGACGAAGCCGACATCGTGATCGGCGCGGACGGCGTGAACTCCCGCATCCGCGAGACACTGCTGGGCGCCGAGCCGCCCAAGTACACCGGCTACGTGGCGCACCGCGCCGTGTTCCCGATCGCGCGCGTCAAGGGCTTCACCCATGACCGCTGCACCAAGTGGTGGTCCGACGATCGCCATATGATGGTGTACTTCGATACCAGCAAGCTTGACGAGATCTACTACGTCACCGGCGTGCCCGAGCCCACCTGGGACATGACCAAGAGCTGGCTGCCCAGCAGCATCGAGGAAATGCGCGCCGCGTTCGACGGCTGGCACGAAGGCGTGCAATCGCTGATCGAAGGCACCGTGGAAGTGACCAAGTGGCCGCTGCTGGAGCGCGATCCGCTGCCGGTGTGGAGCCGCGGCCGCCTGGTGCTGCTGGGAGACGCCTGCCACCCGATGAAGCCGCATATGGCGCAGGGCGCGGCCATGGCCATCGAAGACGCGGCCATGCTGAGCCGCTGCCTGCAGCAGACCGGGCTGTCGGACTTTGGCGCCGCGTTCTCGCTGTACGAAGCCAACCGCGCCGAGCGTGCCGGCAAGGTGCAACTGGTCTCGCACAACAACACGTGGCTGCGCACCAACGAGAACCCGGACTGGTGCTTCGGTTACGATGTGTTCAACGAGCCGCTGGTGGAAGCCGGGCGCGTGGCCGCCGCAGCCTGAGCCACGCCCCGGCCAGACCGCCGGGTGCCCCCCGGGGCCCTTCCACCAGCGGCTCGTTGAACACATCGTAACCGAAGCACCAGTCCGGGTTCTCGTTGGTGCGCAGCCACGTGTTGTTGTGCGAGACCAGTTGCACCTTGCCGGCACGCTCGGCGCGGTTGGCTTCGTACAGCGAGAACGCGGCGCCAAAGTCCG
>NZ_LZZU01000036.1:0-44949 GCF_014170355.1 Cupriavidus sp. UME77 | reverse complement strand
GTATCGGCTTAGCCAGCAGCGCCGTCTGCCCGCCGTTGGCAAAGTCGGCCAGCCAGCGATAGACGCTGCGCACATTGACACCAAAGGCCGCAGCCACGCTTTCTACCGTCTGGCCTTCGCGAATAGCCTTCACTGCCTGCTGCCGCATTACCTGCAAGGCTTGATGCTCGATCGACCGAGCATCCGAGTTTCGTTTGCATTTCATGAAAGCATTGTCTCACATGACAATACTTTCTAAAAGGTTAGTATAAAGCAGCGTGTAGCCATCGGCCGGCGACTTTGCAACGAATTCCGCGGCGATGTTACCCCCAGCACCGGGGCGATTGTCCACGATGATTTGCTGGCCAAGCCGAGCACTCATGTCCTTCGCAACGACGCGCGCGATGATATCGGTTGGACCGCCTGCCGAGAACGCCACGACGAGTCGAATGGGCTTGTCCGGATAAGTTGCGGCCAATGCAGGCGCCACTACTGCGCCCAGGACGGCGGCGGCCAGCAGGCCGAGCGACTGACGACGCTTCGCGTCGAAACTTGACTTCATTGGCGACTCCTTGAATTCCCTTGCTTCCATTTATCGGATCTACTGCATCAGTCGCAGCGAACGCTCATACCGCCATCGACCACAATCTCGGCACCCGTGACGAACCGAGCTTCATCCGATGCGAGGAACAGAGCGGCATTCGCGGTGTCACGGCCATCGCCCATAAAGCCCAGGGGAATACGAGCTTGCCGCTGCGCAAGCAGCTCATCGACATCGCCGCCGGCACGCTGACCCGCAAGGCGCGCCTCGACCATCGGCGTGTGCATCTGGCCTGGAATGACCGTGTTCACACGAATGTTCTTCTTCGCGTACTCGACAGCGACCACACGTGAGAACTGAATAATGGCGGCCTTGGCCGAGGCATAGCCCACTTGCGCCGCGCCGGTCCAGCGGATGCCGGACGTCGACGCAGTGTTGATGATGGCACCACTGCCTTGCTTCTCCATGCGCGGGAGCACGTGCTTGCAGGTCAGGAAGACGCTCTTCAGGTTAAAGTTGAGCTGACGGTCCCAGTCTTCTTCGCTCAGTTGAACCGGACCACCCTTCGCGGAACCACCAACGTTGTTCACCAGAATGTCCACTCGACCAAAGCGCTCGACGCATGCTTCGACCATTGCAGCGACTGCGGCAGAGTCGGTCACATCGCAGAGATACGATGCAAACTCTCCACCAACGGTGGCCAGGCGGTCCAAGGTCTCCACCATCGGCTCTTGGTTCTTGTCCACCGCGAAAACTCTCGCGCCCTCTTCCGCAAAACGTACAGCAACTGCGCGACCATTACCCCAGCCCGGACCGACACATCCTGCGCCGGTAACGATGACGACTTTTCCTTCCAGACGACCAGCCATTCTGAGTACCTCTATCCGTTTATTAGCAAGCGAAGTTAATATGACCCCAACCACTCAGGCTTTCTGGAGTTCCGGCGCGCTTCCATCGGGAGGAACAACGCCAAACACGTTGATGGTCATGGAGATCAGCGTGTAGTACCCGGCAACACCCACCAGGTCTACGACCATATCTTTGCCAAGGACGTCCAGTGCACGTTGGTAGAGCGCATCAGAAACGTTGCGAGTCGCGTGCAGCTCAGTGATGAAGTCGAATATCACTGCCTCGTCTGGTTGCGAGAAATCCGGCGTCTTGCCAACACGAATTGCTTCGACCACCTCGGGCGACACGCCGGCCTTCAGCGCAATTGGCTTGTGCGCCCACCACTCAAACTCTGACATCCAGGTCCGTGCCATCACCAGGATGGCAAGCTCGGAGAGGCGCTGCGGCAGCGATGAGTTGTAACGGCAATACTGTCCAAGTGCTTGCGCTCGGCTGGCCAAGCCGGCCCGGTGCAGCCACATGGCCAGCGGGCCACGCACTTGCCCCCGGGGGCCGGAAGCGATGGCGTCGTACACCTCGCGTTGTTCGGCCGACAGTTCTTCAGGTTTAAGCGGCTTGAGACGTTCCATGGTGAGCTCGTGATCCGAAGTGAAAATGAACCGGAACACCGCTCCAGGCACTGGCATCGATGGACATCGATGCGCCGCCAGACAAGGCTTGTCTCCGTTTCATTTTTGTTTTGATTGCCGTATTTTGTCGGCCCGAATCGATAGCGTCCAATACATATTTCGGAAGAGACTAATTCTCAAACAGAATAAGTACACCCGTCGACACTTCCTTCGTTGCATCGCACCTGCTTTCCGTGGTCGGCCTTGTCGGCTTGGGACGGGGTCTCGCCCTGGTGCCCGCAACCCTTGCCAAGGCTTCCTTGCCAGAGGTTGCGCTCAGAGAGCTGAACGATGTCTCGGCCGTGGCCGAATACTCTGCGATCTGGCACCCCGAGAACCGATCACCGGTGTTATTGAGGGCATTGAAGGCGCTCGGGGTCCCAGACCTGGACAGCTAAGGAGTTCACTTCCGACGGACCGCCAAAGCAAGAATGTCCTTGACGGGAGCGGCACTCAACTCTCCAAACGCCGCCGTGATCTCCTCTGCGCACTCCGGAGACAACACAGACTCCGTTAGGACCTTGAACTTTGCCCGAATGGCTGCCGCGCGTTCGGGGTTTTCGGCAGAACCGGAAGGATTGGCTTGGTCCGCTCGAACTCGCCTTCCATCCTGCGAATCGAGCTCGACCCATCCGCAGAAGCTTGCCGGATATAGGGCATCAAGTTTAGGATCGCGGACGATTTCGATGGCATTCGCGAGTGCAACGACTTCCGGGTCCGACAGCCGCTGGCCAGCAAACTGGGCAGGCAACACCTTCCCATCGATGAGTGCTACGGCAAGGCTGTAACGTGCACTCATTTGGGCATTCAGCACGCTGCCCGGCTCGTATCGATACCCGCATTGCACGTCCACGACGGTCGGCATACCGACCTTGATACTGCCCTGCCGAGACCATTTATCCCTTAGCTGCAACGCACAGTCCACGTGGGAATGAGCGCTACCGCAGCAAGCATATGGCTTGAAGTTCGTTCGCGGCATGCGCCATTCCCGGCCCAACGCCTTCAAGATTTCGTCCGGACGGGAATCATCCGAGAACGCCTTCAACCAGCCCCCGTCCTCTGCCTCGAAGAGCTTCCCTGGTCCGGTTAGTCCCCGTGCAGCGAGTTCCGCAGCCATTACCCCGGCATGAGAGCCACGGCCGGGATGGAAACGTTTCGAGTCCGACCCATCGCATGAGAATGCAAAGAGACCACCGGATTGCGTGCCTGCCAGCCCCAACGCCCACGCGGTCCGCTGGGCATCGAGTCCTAGCATGACCGCCGACGCAGCTGCCGCTCCGAGGGGCGCGCATACAGCGGTCATGTGCCAACCTTTCATACGGGCAAGCGCTGGCTGCAAGGCGAGGGAGCAGCGGATCATCGTCTCATAACCGACGGCAATGGCTGTCTCCGAGCGCCCAGGCTCCACGTTTTGTTCCTCCGCCAAAGCAAACACTGCCGGCAGCACGACTGCGCCAAGGTGCACCTTCGCGTTGTGGAAGTCATCCAGTTCGTACGCATGCGCCGCAGCGCCATTGACCAGGGCTGCGTCAGCTGCGCGGAAATTGGCAATCGGGCTGCCCCACGCGCTTGCTCCTTTCACACGTGGCCCCTGGCTGCCATCGGCCGCCCAATCTGCGATAGCTCGCGACCAAGGCTGGTCGTGACCGGTCAGGCCCGCGCCAAACGTGTCGAGAGACAGCAATCCGACTGCCTCCCTCACATCCTCCGGCAGATCCTCATTCCTGATGTTCGAAATCCAGGAAGCAAGCGTTGCCGTGATAGCCACACCCGGCTCCTCGTGATGAATGGCAGTAGTCATTTCGTGTCAATCAATCTGAATGTTGGCCGCCTTGACGATGGCGGACACCTTGGTAATGTCGGAACTAATCAAGGCCTTGAACTGCTCGGGTGTGGACTGCACGGGCTCGAATGCCATATCCGCGAATCGAGCCTTCACCGTCGGCTCATGGACAGCCTTGTTGATCTCACGTGAGAGTCGTTGCGCGATTGCTGGAGGAAGGTTCGCCGGCCCCCAGATGCCATACCAGGACAGCAACTCGAAACCTGCTAGCCCGCTCTCCGCTACCGTCGGCACATCGGGAAGTTGCGGAATTCGCTTTCCACTGGTGACGGCAAGGACCTTGAGCCGACCACCCTTCACGAACGGATAGACGCCCGGCATCGGGGAGACGGCGGCAGTAACGTGGCCACCCATTACATCGTTCAACTGTGGGACTGCCCCCTTGTAGGAAACAATTTCCATATCAAGTTTGAACGAGTGGCGTAGCATCTCTTCGGTGAGATGGCTAGTAGTACCTAGGCCAGATGTAGCCCAGGTGTAGGTTCGTGGTTTTGCCTTGGCCAGCTGCACGAGGTCGCGCAGGGAGTTCGCCGGCACATTCGTGTTTGCAACCACCAGGAGCGGCACATGGCCAATCTGGCCGATCGGCGTGTAGTCCTTTACTGCGTCGTACGGTGCATTTTTCGCAACCAGGGGCAGATACACTTGGCTCGACGCGTTGAAGAGCAGCGTGTAACCATCTGAGGGAGCCTTGGCGACAGCTTCAGACCCAATCATCCCCGACGCGCCCGGGCGGTTCTCAATAACGATCGGCTGCCCCATTTGGCGTTGCAGCTGCGCGGCAACCAGCCTCCCGACCGTATCGATGGACCCCCCGGGCGTGTAAGGAATAATCATCTTGATAGGCCGGCTCGGATAGTCCGCAGCGGCATGCGATGGCAGACTAAATGCAATCGACATCGCGCCAACCAAGCCGACGGCCGCCCGTCGCACATTCCATCCATTGACTTTCATGAAGGTCTCCTCCTAAGTGTTCTTGCGCTTCCCGTCGGTTTTGGACCCCGGTTACGCCTGCAAGCCACTTTAAGAATCGCCTTGGCCGTCGTCCAATACTGTTTGGCTCCATGAGTTATAGGGTTGACGAATCAGATGAGCCTCACGTCTTCCCTAGCACCTCGAAGCGGCACTTCGGGCTATCCTTAGGCCACAGAATACAAGGGATGTGGGATGGAACTGCGCCAATTGCTCTACTTCGTCACCGTTGCTGACGAACTCAACTTCAGCAAAGCCGCGGTGCGGCTGCATATGTCTCAGCCTCCGCTATCTCAGCAGATCAAGGCGTTGGAAGACGAGATTGGGGTGGAACTGTTCACACGCAATCGAAGAGAAGTCAGACTGACGGACGCCGGTCGGGCGTTTCAGTCCGACTGTCGCTCAGTTCTGGAGCAGGTGCGGGTTGCGGTATCAACCGCGCGCCGTACGGCCGCGGGCGACATTGGCACGCTCCAGATAGGAATGGTTACCTCGGGAATCTACCACGTGCTTCCGACCATCATGAAGCGCATGCGCGAGAGCTTCCCTGGACTCCATATCGCGGTGACCGACATGGGCTCCGCAGACCAGGTGCATGCAGTGATGCAGGGGAAGCTCGATATTGGCGTCGTTCATTCGGTGCCCACGCGAACGGGGCTCGGCAAAGCACCGATTCTGACTGAGCATTTCTCGATCGTTGTGCCGGAGGGACACGAGTTGACGACGAAGTCGGATTTGTCACTTCGGGACTTGGAAGGCATGCCCCTGGTGGCGTTCTCACGCGACCACGCGCCGGCGCTGTTTGATGCCATGGTCGCATCATGCATTCACGCGGGATTTAGCCCTGCGATTGCGCACACAGCACGAAACCCGCTCACAACCTTTCAGATGGTCAGGCTGGGGCTCGGAGTCGCGCTCGTGCCGCGCTCCTACGCTCATGCAGGGATGCCTGGTGTCGTGTTTCGCGAAATTGGTGAAACAGCTGGACATATCCAACTCTACGCCATCTGGCGCGAGCAAGGACCCGGGGAACTCGTCCGCAAGGTCCTGAGCACGGTGATGAGTGAGCCAATTGTTAGCTGACTGGCGTCACGCCACGCTCTGTCACTTCACTGCGATCCCTGAGGTAGCCGATGATGGCATCAGCCACTTCGCCTAGGCGCTCCGGCAACAGCGCATGAGCAGCATTGCGAATCGTGTGATTCTTGACTCGCTCACCCAGGTATTCGCTGAGGACATTGGCATAGCGCTGAGGCGCGATGACATCAAACTCTGCCTGGACGTTGAAGATTGGCTTGCCACCACCAGCGAAGAAATCATCGACGGGCGTTCGCTTCTGAGCCAAGGTCTGCATCGTCATCAAGTCAGTGTTCCAGCCCGTCAACCAGCTCGTCGGATCATTGCCCGGCGCGAAGAAGACTGCTTTCAGACTTTCAATGCGAACATCGTCCGGAAGGCTTGTGTCTCCGCATTGCTCGATCTTCGCACGAATCTCGGGAGGAATCGGCATTGCATCGACCCCGCGAGGTACCTTTCCCGCAGAACCAGCAAGCAATACCAATGCGCGGACGAGCCGGGGATAGTCACTTGCCACGGTCCGGGCGATCCAGTTTCCGTGGGCGTGACCCACAATCACAACGGGAGCCTGCCCGGAATGCTCGATAACTGCCGCGATATCGCTAGCCCAGTCGTGGAGGGTCTTGTTCTCGATGGGGCCGGTACTTCTGCCATTCCCTCGAGGTTGGGGACAGAGCACGCGATAGCCGGCGTCGACCAACGGCTCAGCAAGCTCAAGCATGTCCGTTGCACCACGTCCTAGCGACGGCAACAGAACCAAGACGGGACCGGCTCCAGCCGCATAGACCTCGATGGAAATCTCCTTGTTGCGACGGACATCGTATCGTTGCACCTGCACAGACAGTTCGGCCTGCGGTGCCTTCTCACAATCAGCTTGCATAACTACCCCTTCGGTTGGACGGCTATGTGACAACTTGCAAAGTCCAGACAACTTTACCGAGAGGGCAACGCAATATCCAATATGAATTCTGACTGAGAGTTATATCGGGCGCGTAGCCGTGCCGCCCTCCTACGTCAATCTGGCTTCACTCCCAGCTTCGTGACAATCCCTGTCCAGGTCGTGACTTCCCGTGCGATCAAGTCGTCAAACTGCTGCTGCGTGCCGCCTGCGGGCGCAGCGCCATCCGCAGAGAACTTCACGGCAGTCTCAGGCATTGCGAGAATGCGATTCACCTCGGCATTCAGACGTTTCACGATGTCTGCTGGCATGCCTTTTGGCCCGATGATCCCATACCAAAGTGCGACGTCGTAGTTGGGCAAACCACTCTCGGCAAGGGTCGGTACATTTGGCAGCGCCTTCATCCGCTGCTTCGAGGTCACTGCATAGGCCCGCAGCTTCCCGGATTTGATGAGAGGTAGCGCGCTTGCACTCGCTGCAAAGTACAGGTCAACTTGCTTGGCAAGCACGTCGTTCAGTGCTGCACCACCGCCCTTATAGGGTACGTGTCGGAGCGGCACCTTCCCATCCGCCCCGAAGCGCTCCCCTGCCAGGTGGATTACGCTACCGGATCCTGAGGACGCAAACGTCAGGCCGCCCGCCTTGTTTTTGGCCAACGCCAGGACCTCGGACACATTTCGCGCCGGAAGGTCTGGGTTCGAGACCAGAATGAGCGGGCCGGCCGACACCTGGGAAATCGGCGTAATGTCACGCGCCGGGTCAAACTTCAACTTATAGAGGCTTGGATTGACCGTGTAGCTAGAGGAAATAAGGGTCACGGTGTATCCATCCGGCTGAGCAGCCAGACCCGCATTTACGCCAATCTGACCTCCCGCGCCGGGCCTATTCTCGACTATCACTGGCTGGCCAAGCGTGCGCGACAGCTTGTCGGCGACATAGCGCCCCACAATGTCGGCACCACCGCCTGGCACGTATGTGACGATCATCCGAATCGGCTTCGTTGGATAGTCAGCGGCGAGCAACGAAGCGGGGGCCACGGATAGCGTCGCAAGAATGGTCGCAACAAGGCCAAGGTTACGGGACATGATGCAGTCTCCAGATTGGTTATTGTGAAAGTATCTGGCATCGGATAATGCCGGACACGAACGGCAATGGCCAATACCGTTTGGGAAACACTATGATTCCGCAGCGGTATCGCAAGGACCACCTCGTATCAGCCCTTCTCTGTTCACTTCCGCTATAAGGCAAAAGGCGAACCGAAATTGCTGTTCGCCATCGTCAGCAAGATTGGATCACTGGAAACTCCTTGAGCCTATCGAGGACGATGGATTGTGTCGCAAGCCCAGCATGGGACCGAACTGGGTCTTTCCTAGGACAAAGCTTGTGGACGTACCTGTCCTGGAGTTGTAGCCAAGTAGGCCGAGTTGAGAGCCAGCCTTGTTTCGTGTGAAGCCGACGTCCAAGTGAGCATCAGTGGGCACGGAGAACACGTAGTTGGCCAACGCTACAAGCATGAGCGGAACGGCACTGAAATGCCGTTCATCGGTGAAGTGTGCAGCCCCGCTGAGGGTTACGGACCCGGCTGGAGAATACCGTAGAGCGGCCCTTCAGCTTTCGCTCAGCCCGAAGTCTGAACTCAGCCCCGACGCGCGCAGGCCTGCGACCTACGCCTCTGTGCTAAGCAGAGACAGGCCCAAGCCGGCGCGGCGCCACAGCCACGGGCTCGGGCGATATCGCATGTCGCCGCTAAGGCGATTCATGTTGCGCAGAACCTCCAGGATCAACTTGGGTCCGATAGTGTCGCCCAGCGCCAGCGGGCCTTTCGGATAGCCAAGGCCCAAGTTCACCGCCAGGTCGATATCGGCTGGCGTGGCGATGCGCTGCTGCGCGATGTCGCTGGCGATGTTCACGATACAGCAGATGATGCGCTGCGCGATAAAGCCGGCCGAATCGCGGATCACGGTCACGGGTACGCCATCGCTGGCGAACAAGCCGTGCGCGGCATCGCGTGCGGCGGCGCTGGTGGCCGGTGTGGTCATCAGCGTGCGGCGCTTGGTGGCTTCAAACGATAGCAGCGTGTCGATGGCGACCACGCGCGCGGCATCGAGTCCTTCCTCGAGCGCGGCGGTGGTGGCGTCCAGACCCAGCGGCGTGACGACGATAAGCGCATCGGCCGACGGCTGCTTGCCGGCTTCAACGGTCACGCCGAGCGAGGTCAGCAGCTTCACGATCATGGCATGGCCGCGCTCGTTGGCGCGGCTCACCCACACACTGGCGGCGCGGGCATCGGGCACCGGCTTCGCGGCGCGCACCTGCTTCTGGCCTTCCGGGTAGGCATAGAAGCCGACGCCGGTCTTGCGGCCGAGCAGGCCGCCCGCGTAACGCAACTGCGTGATCGCCGACGGGCGATAGCGGGCTTCCTGGTAGAACTGGTTGTAGACAGATTCCATCACCGGGTGCGACACGTCGAGCCCGGTCAGGTCCATCAATTCGAACGGACCCATGCGGAAGCCGGCCTGCTCACGCATGATGTTGTCGATGTCGACGAACTCGGCCACGCCTTCCTGCGCGGCCTTCAGGCCCTCGATGTTCATACCGCGGCCGGCATGGTTCACGATGAAGCCCGGCATGTCTTTGCAGCGCACCGGCGTATGGCCCATGCGGCGCGATAGCTCCATCAGCCGGTCGCCCACGACCGGGTTGCCCGAGAGGCCGTCGATGACTTCCACCACCTTCATCATCGGCACCGGGTTGAAGAAGTGATAGCCGACGATGCGACCCGGCTGCCTAGCCCCCACGGCGATGGCCGTGATCGACAGCGACGACGTGTTCGAGGCAATCACCGCGTCTTCACGCAGGATGGCTTCGAGCTTGGCCACGAGATCTCGCTTGATGTCGAGCTTCTCTACGATGGCTTCCACCACCATGTCGCAGCCGGCCAGGTCTTCCAGCGCTATGCAGGCGTTCACGCGTGCCAGCGCAGCCTCGCTGTCGGCGGTGCTGATCTTGCCCTTATCGGCCAGCTTGGCGAACGTTTCATGCAGGTACTGGCGCGCGGCGGCGACGGCCTGCACGTTGGTGTCGAACAGGTAGACGGTCAGGCCCGCCTGCGCGGCGATCTGAGCGATGCCGCGGCCCATGGCGCCGGTGCCAACTATGCCGACAGCCATAATCTTTGCTTGGGTCATGTACTTGCGTCTCCGAGTCCCAAGGCTCGCAAGTGGCCCCGGGCAGTCAATTTCGATGCAAGATTTCGAGAGTTCCCTTTTTTTTTAGGTCCCAGTCCCCACCCGCACACTAGCTGTTCTTATGTCAGGCGTACAAGATCCGGCACGCCTCATGTATCGGAGAGACTACGCGCAAGTTGGCAGCGCTTCACCCTTCAATTTCCACCTGGTGGAACTGTTCAGCTTCACGGGCGCGGCGGGTTGTCCGCGAGAAAGGATCATCTGGCTGCGGTACACAGTGCAATATGAATTCTCACGCCGCACCGACTTTTCTCGCGGGCCAGCAAACAGGCAACGCTGGTAGCCCCCCATGCTTTGAAAATACGGAATTTTTGCCGCGCTGGGGAAGCCCTGACCCTTGCCAGATACCATGAAGACACGAGCGGCACACTTCCGACCGCTGCGCGCCTCCGCGTGAGAGCACTGGCAACGCGCGGGACAGTGGTCAAGCCGACTTTTGGACATGCCCCTCAAGCGGCGCACGCGACTTGGTGAGCCGATAGCCGATGCCGAGCAGGGCGAACCACACGGGTGCCACGTAGAGCGCCACCCGGGGACCCGGATCGAGCGACAGCAGCGCCGCAACCGCGATCATGAAGGCGACCACCAGCCAGTTGGCATAAGGCGCGCCAGGCATGCGAAAGTCCACCGCCTTGACCCGCCCGGCGGCGACTGCCTTGCGATAGCCAAGGTGGGCAATCATGATGATCGACCAGGTCCACAACGAACCGACCAGCGAAATGCTGGTGACCCAGACGAAGACCTGCTCCGGCACGATGTAGTTGAGCAGCACGCCGATGCCCATCAGCACGGCCGAGAACGTGATGGCGGTGGCCGGCACTTGCTTGCTGCTGACCCTGCCGAAGGCGCGCGGCGCCTGGCCAAACTGCGCCAGCGTATACAGCATGCGCCCGGTGCTGAAGATGCCGCTGTTGCAAGATGAGGCTGCCGCCGTGATGACGACCAGATTGACGATCGCGGCCGCCCCCGGAATGCCGATCCTCTCGAACACGTAGACGAAGGGGCTGACGCCGGGCTTCAGTTCATTCCAGGGCACCAGCGCCATCATGACGATCAGCGCGCCAACGTAGAAGATCAGGATGCGCCAGACTACGCCGTTGGTCGCATGCGGCAACACCTTCTCGGGATTCTGCGCCTCCCCCGCGGTGACACCGATCAGTTCCACGCCCTGGTAGGCGAACATGACGATCTGCAAGGTCAGCACTACGCCGAGCGTCCCGAACGGCATGAAACCGCCATGCGTCCACAGGTTCGAGAAGCTGGCCGTCGGGCCAAGCGGTGTCACACCGAAGAAGATGATCGCCAGCCCGATCACGATCATGGCGATGATGGTCACCACCTTGATCAGCGCGAACCAGAATTCCAGTTCGCCGAATACCGCGACCGCGATGCAATTCACCAGGTACAGCACCGCCAGGGTGGCCAGCGCCGGTATCCACTGCGGCACGTCCGGGAACCAGTAGTGCACGTAGACTGCGACCGCGGTGATCTCGGCCATCCCGGTGACCACCCACATGAACCAGTACGACCAGCCGGTGGCGAAGCCGGCAAAGGGGCCGGCAAACTCCTCGGCGTAGGTTGCAAAGGATCCGGTCACCGGGCGGTACAGCAGCAGCTCGCCCAGCGCGCGCATGATGAAAAAGATCGCCACGCCGCCGATGGCATAACTCAGCATCAGTCCCGGGCCGGCGATGGCGATCGCGCGCCCTGCTCCCAGAAACAGTCCGACACCGATGGCGCCGCCGATGGCGATCATCTGGATGTGCCGGTCCTTGAGCCCGCGATGGAGATCCTTCTCCTCGTGGGCACGCTCTTCGTCGAGCAGTTTCCTTACGTCAGTCATATTGATCTCCTCTCAGACCAGCGAACGCTTGTCAGCACCCGCACGGCTCTCACCCGTGAATTGGTTCCGGCGCGCAATGACCTTCCGGATACGGGTTGCCCGGCTTCGCGCCGGTAGCGCGCCAGCATGAACGCTCCGATGTCGATGCCGGCCCTGACGGCCGGAGAGTCGGATTGCTGGATTTGCAGCCGTGATCATGAGTTGTCTCCTCTGGTAATCGTTATTTGGATCGATGCAGCCGGCGCTTCGCGCCTTGTCTATCGCCCGCGCGGCATCGCGCATCGTCCAGACCGCCTTCATTCCCCGACAACGCATCCCAGCGTCCAAAATCGAGGCGATCTTCCATCACAGGGCCTCTGCCCTGTCTATACGTTTCCCGCGCTGCCGTGCAACGACCTTCGCGCAGCCTGCTGTCATGCCGCGAGACTGGCCTGCGCCCCGGGGTCCTGGCTTTGCCTGCTGCGCCAGTCTCAGCTCACGCATTCCAAGGCGCTACCCTGGTCAAGCGTTGCCAGGTTTTTCAGCATGTCGGCCACCATCTCCTTGAGGCCGAATTCAGGTCTCCAGTTCCAATCCCGCCTGGCTACCGAGTCGTCGATGGAGTTTGGCCATCCACCGGCAATTTCCTGACGGAAATCAGGCTCGTACCTGACATCGAACCCCGGGCAATGCCGCCGGATCTCGTTCGCGATATCGCCAGGCGTGAAGCTCAGGCCCGCAAGGTTGTAACTTCCCCGCTCGGAGATGCTGGCGCCAGGCGCCTCCATCAGCTCGATGGTCGCGCGAACGGCGTCCGGCATGTACATCATTGGCAGGGCTTCATCTTTCTCCAGGAAGCAGGTATAGGGTTGCGCCTTGAGCGCCGAATGGAAGATATCGATTGCGTAGTCCGTGGTTCCGCCGCCTGGAGGCGTCTTGTAGGAAATCAATCCTGGATACCGCACGCTCCGGACATCCACGCCATGGTTCTCAAAGTACCAACGGCACCATCCTTCGCCCGCCAGCTTGGAGATGCCGTAGACGGTCTTGGGCTCCATGATGGTGCTTTGGGGCGTGGCGTCCGGCGGCGTTGTCGGGCCGAATGCCGCAATCGAACTGGGCCAGAATACTTTGTCGAGCTTCTGGTGACGCGCAGCCTCCAGCACGTTCAGCAGGCCGTTCATGTTGAGTTGCCACGCCCATGTGGGCGACTTCTCTCCGGTTGCCGACAATGCGGCTGCCAAGTGATAGATCTGGGTGATCCCATGCCGCTCGATGACGTCGCGAAGTTGCGCCCGATCGGTTACGTCGAGCATTTCATGCGTGAGGTGCAGGTGGCGGCCGTGCGGCACCATGTCGCTCGTGACGACATTCTGCTTGCCATAGCGATCGGCCAGCGCCGACGCCAACTCCGTTCCCAATTGGCCGTTGGCGCCAATGATCAGAACCCTGGCTGGCTTTGTCATTGAATGATCCCCAGTTCCTTGCCTGCGATCTCGAACGCCTCCAACGCCTGGTCCAGCTCGGCGCTGTCGTGCAAGGCGCTGATCTGCACGCGGATGCGTGCCTGCCCTCTGGGAACCACGGGATAGAAGAAACCGATGACATAGACGCCCAGCTCCAGCAGACGCCGGGACAGTTGCTGTGCCTTTTCCGCGTCGTACACCATGACGGGAATGATGGGGTGGTCGCCGGGCTTCACGTCGAATCCCAGCGCGCCGAGCTTGCCGCGGAAGTACCGCGCATTGCGCTCGAGCTTGTCTCGCAACGTGGTATCGGCTTCGAGCAGGTCGAGCACCTTGAGTGTCGCGCCCACGATGCACGGCGCCACCGTGTTCGAGAAAAGATAAGGCCGAGAGCGCTGGCGCAGCAATGCCACGACTTCCTTTCGCCCACTCGTAAAGCCACCCGAGGCGCCGCCTAGCGCTTTGCCGAGCGTTCCGGTGATGATATCGACCTTGCCGAAGATCCCACGGTGTTCGTGAGAGCCGCGGCCACGCTGCCCGAGGAAGCCGGTGGCATGGCACTCGTCAATCCCGAGGAGCGCCCCGAACTCGTCGCAGATCTCGCGGATCTCGTCGAGCCGGGCAATCGTGCCATCCATCGAGAATACGCCATCGGTAAAGACGAGCTTGAAACGTGCGCCTGCGGCATCGGCCGCCTTCAACTGCTCGCGAAGATCCTCAAGGTCATTGTTCTTGTAGCGGAAGCGCTTGGCTTTACAGAGTCGGATGCCATCGATGATGGACGCGTGGTTCAGTTCGTCGCTGATGACAGCGTCGTCCGGACCAAGGAGCGTCTCGAACAGGCCCCCGTTTGCATCGAAGGCCGAGCCGTAGAGGATCGTGTCTTCTGTGCCGAGAAAGCTCGCGAGACGCGCCTCGAGCGACTTGTGCAGATCTTGCGTACCACAAATGAATCGAACGGAGCTTAAGCCAAAACCACGCTCGCCGAGCGCGCGATGCGCAGCCTCCACGACCTCCGGATGAGACGAGAGACCCAGGTAATTGTTGGCGCACAGGTTGATGACTTCCTTCCCATCGGTAGTCCTGATAAGGCTGCCCTGGGGAGAGGCGATGACACGCTCGGTCTTGAACAGACCGGCTTGTTCAATGGACTCGAGCTCCTGGCGGATGGCTGCGTAGAATGCGTCTGTTGTCGGCACAGCGGTGCTCCTGTAAACTGAAGGTGATCGATAAACCGAACATGTTCTGTATATCGAACGTTTTGTTCAATTTACAGGACTTCATTTCATGACACAAGTCCCCCCGACGGAGCCGTTCGCAGAAGGCCCCCCTGTCATTGGAGCCAGGCTGCAATTGCTTCGCCAGGCACGCAAGCTCTCTCTCGACGAGCTTTCCCGGCGTGCTGGCGTATCCAAATCGATGCTTTCGCAGGTTGAGCGGAATCTTGCCAATCCCACGGTAGCGGTCTTGTGGCGATTGGCGAACGCCTTGGGCATTGGCCTGGCCGAGTTCCTTTCCGGCGGGCAGGCCGACAAGCCGGCACCAACCGTGACGGTCATTCCTGCTCACTCGATCCCGGTGATCAGAAGCCCGGATGGCAAATGCGAGTTGAAGATTCTCGGCCCGGTGGACCTTGCAAGCCGGGTGGAATGGTATGAACTGTCGATCCATCCCGGCGGCGTACTCGCATCCGAGCCGCATGAAAGTGGTTCGAAAGAACATCTGTCAGTCATGAGCGGCTGCGTCACCGTTCAATCCGGCCCCAGTGAGAAGAAAGTCCGGCACGGCGAGTCCGCGCGCTATCCGGCGGATGTTCAGCATGCCATTTCGAACCCTGGAAAAACCATGGTCACGGCATTGCTGGTCGTTGAGTACGCCCAATGACAGCCGTTCATCGGAAGTCGACAGGATTACGCTCGCACTGCAACACGAGCGCGGATATCCGCTTCTTCTAAGCCATGTCCCGCGCGCACAAAAGCGCCGATACCCTCGTCGGAACTGGTAACGGATGCCGATGCGCAAAGGGCGGTCCGTACGTCCTGCCGCCGGACGTCTTACTCTCGGTAAGTTAACAATGCCGGTTCGACGCCGACAAATTTTGCCCCAACCTACTGCGGCAAAGCCCTTTTGTCTATTTCGCGACGAATCTTGTGGTTTCCGCGCGAGATCAATTTCCGGGGGCTGTCTACGATCTTCCATTCAAACGTCAAGGAGGATCCAGACATGCCATTATTCGCCCCCTCGCCACGCCGCGCCTCCCACACGGGAGACGCCGCATGAACAAGAAGCGGCTCGGACTGCTCACCGGCACACACGCGGTCAACGATCTCTATCAGGGGCTGGTGCCGGCCCTGCTGCCCTTCATGGTGCTGGAGCGCGGCTACAGCTACGCGGCCGTGAGCGGCCTGATGCTGGCAGCCACCGGCCTTTCCAGCGTGGTGCAGCCCCTGTTCGGCGCCTATGCCGACCGCGCGCACCGCGGCTGGCTGGTGCCCACCGGCTTCCTGGTGGCCGCGCTCGGCGTAGTGCTGGCCGGCATGGCGTCCACCTATTTCGCCACCTGGGTGGCCATCGCGCTGAGCGGCCTCGGCATCGCCGCCTATCATCCGCCGGCCACAGTGGCCGCCCGCGCTGCCGGCGGCACCTCGCAAAAAGCAATGAGCGTGTTCTCCGTGGGAGGCACCGTCGGTGCGTCGTTCGCGCCTCTGCTGGCCGCCCTCGCGGTTGGGGGCGGCGCGCTGGCGCGCAGCTACCTGCTGGGCATCCCGGCCGTGCTGATGGCCGTGCTGTGGCTGGTCGCGTCGGAGCGTCCGGCGGCCGTGCCCGGCGCAGCCGCGGCCAGGCGTTCGCAGGCGGCGCCGGTGCCCAATCACTGGCGCGCCTTCGGACTGCTGGTAGCTACCATCATCTGCTGGTCGATTCCCTATGTCACGGTGCTGTCGATGCTATCGCTCCATATGACGCGCGATCTCGGTGGCAGCGCCTTTCTCGGCGGCGCGGTGCTGACCGCGTTCACGGCGTCCGGCGCGGTGGGCACGCTGCTGGGCGGCTGGCTTGGCGACCGCTGCGGCCGCATGACCGCGATCCGTGCCGGCTATGTACTGATGCTGCCCATGCTGGCCGGGCTGGTGCTCGTGCAGAGCGCGCCGCTGGCGCTGGTGTTCACGGTCTTGCTGGGCGTTGCCATGTTCCTGCCGTTCACGGCGCAGGTCACGCTGGCACAGGACTACCTGCCGCGCAACCCTGCCATGGCCAGCGGCATCACGCTGGGCCTGGCGCTGTCGGTAGGCGGCATGGCATCGCCGCTGTTCGGCCTGCTGTCCGACGCGCGCGGCCTTGCCTTCACGCTGGCCACCGTGCTCGGCGTGCTGTGCGTGGCCAGCGCGCTTGCCCTGCGCCTGCGCGACCGCGCCCCGCGCATCGACGAGCAGGGCCTTGCCGTCGCCTAGCCTGCGGTAGGGTGGCGCCGCCTGCCGCCAGCCAATGGGCGGCGGGCGGGCTACACTGGCGCGCACGATGACGCTTTCACCGAACCACAGATCCGCCTCATGAAGACCCTGACCGACGCCGCCCTCCAGCAATCGCTGCAGACGCCCCGGCCGATCGTGGTGGTGGCCAACGACCAACCGGACGGCTCCGAGCTGGCCGAGCACTGGCACCAGCACGGACAACTGATCCATGCCATCTCCGGTGTGATGATTGTGCGCACCGCGCGCGGCGAATGGGTGGTCCCGATCGGGCGCGCGGTGTGGGTGCCGCCGCAGCTCAGGCACCGCATCGGCGCCGTCGGCGATGTGCGCATGCGCACGGTCTTCGTGGCCGGCGACGCCTGCGCGGCCATGCCGCAGGATTGCCGCGCCATCGAAGTCAGCCTGCTGCTGCGCGAACTCATCCTGCATGCGGTACGGATCCCGGCCAGCTATGCGCCGGAAGGGCGCGACCAGCGCATCATGGCACTGATCCTGGACGAAATCCGGGCGGCACCCGTGCTCTCCCTGCACCTGCCGATGCCGCAGCACGCCCGCGCCGCGCAGCTGTGCGCACGCCTGATCCACAGCCCCGCCCAGGCGGCCACCCTGACCGGCTGGGCGGCGGAGCTGCATATGAACGAGCGCACCTTCGCGCGCTTGTTCAAGCGCGAGACCGGATTGACCTTCGGCGCCTGGTGCCGCCACACGCGACTGCTGCTCAGCCTGCCCAGGCTGGCGCAGGGCGACGCCATCCTCGAGGTGGCGCTGGATCACGGCTACGACAGCCCCAGCGCGTTCGCGGCGGTTTTTCGCAAGACCTTCGGCGTCAGCCCGAGCGCGTACTTCCGCAAGGCCGAAGCACCGGACTGACATGGCGCCCTGGCGTGAGTGACGACACGGGGCGGCGGCGCACTCGGTGCCTTCTTAAGCGACCGCCCCATCAACGTGACGGTGCCAGAGGGAGTCAACACTGTCATCATTTCAATCGGCGTTGGCGCAACTTGCCGGCTTCGGCAAGCTGCGCCAACGTGCGACCTCAGAACTGCGCTTCGCTCAACGCATTGACCGGCACCGCGCCCGTCACGATGGCATCGCGCAAACCCGATGCCTGCGACAGGATGTGCTCCGCGAAGAAATGCGCCGTCGAGATCTTGGCGTCGTGGAAGGACGGATCCTCGCCACGCTTCGCATCCGCCGCGAGCATCGCGCGGCCAAGCTGCCAGCCCGAAAACACGATGCCGCAGAGCTTCAGGTAAGGCACGCTGCCGGCAAACACGGCATTCGGGTCCGACTTGGCATTGGCCACGACGAACGCCACGACGGTCTCCAGCGCGGCGCGCCCCTTGGCCAGTTGCGCCTGCACCGCGGTGAAGGCCGCGCCACCATGCTTGCCCAGCGCCGCCTCGGTCTCGGCGATCTGCGCGCAGATCGCACGGGCCACCGCGCCACCGTCGCGCAGCGTCTTGCGGCCGACGAGGTCGTTCGCCTGGATCGCGGTCGTGCCTTCGTAGATCGGCAGGATGCGGGCATCGCGATAATGCTGGGCCGCGCCGGTCTCCTCGATGAAGCCCATGCCGCCATGGACCTGCACGCCCAGGCTGGTCACATCGATCGACAATTCGGTGCTCCAGCCCTTGACGATGGGCACCATGAACTCATAGAACGCCTGGCTTTGCTTGCGCACCGCGTCGTCGGCATGCTGGTGCGCCGTGTCGCACGCGGCCGCGGCCACATACGCTACCGCGCGCGCACCTTCGATCAGCGAGCGCATGGTCATCAGCATGCGCTTGACGTCCGGGTGATGGATGATGGTCACAGCCTCGCGTGCGGAGCCATCGACCGGACGGCTTTGCACGCGCTCGCGGGCAAAATTCACCGCCTGCTGGTAAGCCCGCTCCGACACGGCGATGCCTTGCATGCCGACCGAGAAGCGCGCCGAGTTCATCATGATGAACATGTATTCCAGGCCGCGGTTTTCCTCGCCGACCAGCGTGCCGATGGCGCCACCGTGATCGCCGAACTGCAGCACGGCCGTGGGGCTGGCCTTGATGCCCAGCTTGTGCTCGATCGACACGCAGTGCGCATCATTGCGCGCGCCCAGCGAGCCGTCCGCATTCACCAGGAACTTGGGCACGATGAACAGCGAGATGCCCTTGACGCCCTCGGGTGCCGTGGGCGTGCGCGCGAGAACGAGATGGACGATGTTCTGCGCCATGTCGTGCTCACCGTAGGTGATGAAGATCTTGGTGCCGAACACCTTGTAGGTACCGTCACCCTGCGGCTCGGCGCGCGTGCGCACGGCCGCCAGGTCCGAGCCGGCCTGCGGCTCGGTCAGGTTCATGGTGCCGGTCCATTCGCCGGAGATCAGCTTGGGCAGGAAGGTGGCCTTCTGCGCGTCGCTGCCTGCGGTCAGCAGGGCTTCGATGGCGCCGTCTGTCAGCAGCGGGCACAGCGCGAACGACAGGTTCGCCGTGTTCAGCATCTCGTTGCAGGCGGTGGCGATCAACTTGGGTAAGCCCTGGCCGCCAAATTCCTGCGGATGCAGCACGCCCTGCCAGCCACCTTCGCCAAACTGGCGGAACGCGTCCTTGAAACCGGGCGTGGTGGTAACCACGCCGTCCTTCCAGCTGCTGGGATCGGTGTCGCCAACGCGATTGAGCGGCGCCACCACTTGTTCGTTGAATTTGGCCGCCTCGTCGAGCACCGCCTGCGCCGTCTCCGGCGTGGCGTCCTCGAAGCCGGGCAGCTTGCTGACTGCGTCAAGATCAGCCAGTTCGTTCATCACGAACAACATGTCCTTGAGCGGGGCACGGTAGGTCATTTTTTGGGGACTCCATTTTGGGGACAGGGCGCGGTGCATCTGGCCGGATGCCGGCACCGCATGGTCTGGGTACCGGATCGTAGCGCCCGCCGCGTCATGCGGGAATAACCAAACCTGCCCATTCATTGACAAAACCTGCCGCTTTGCGTCGCGCTGGCCGCTGGCCATGCACCCCGGTTCGATTGGCCGGATTTGTCACTAGTTCGGCCATTCCTGTCAGTGCCGGAGATGACGGGCACATCTAGAATGCCTCGCAGCCGGCGTCGCCATGACCGATGAATGCAACCGGCATAACGACAAACCGCCTGTCAGGAGACAAGACTATGGACCTGTTCGGTCAGATGATGTACGCGCCTTTGCAATTGTCCGCGTTGCTGGAGCAGGCGGCGCGGCACTCCGGCACGGTAGAAATCGTATCCCGGCGCGTCGAGGGCGACATTCACCGCTATACCTACGGGGACTGCCATGTCCGCGCCATGCAACTGGCCAATGCACTGACGGGCCGCGGCATCGTGGCGGGAGACCGCGTCGGCACGCTGGCGTGGAACGGCTATCGCCATATGGAGCTGTACTATGGCGTGACCGGCATTGGCGCGGTTTGTCATACCATCAACCCCCGCCTGTTCCCCGAACAGATCGCTTACATCATCAATCATGCCCGCGACCGCGTGGTCTGCTTCGATGCCTCGTTCCTGGGCCTGGTCGAGCAGATCGCGCCGCAATGTCCTCATGTCGAGTCATGGGTCATGCTGTGCGACGCCACCAGCCTGCCGCAAGCACCGGCGCTGCCGCTCGAAAGCTACGAGGCCTTGATCGGCGGGCAGCCCGGCCATTTCGACTGGCCCCGCCTGGATGAGCAACTGGCGGCGGTGCTTTGCTACACCTCCGGCACCACCGGCAACCCGAAGGGCGTCTTGTACTCGCACCGTTCGCTTTGCCTGATGGCCTATGCCTCGGCGCTGCCGGACGCGCTTTGCCTGCGTGCGTCGGACTCCGTGGTGCCTGTCGTGCCGATGTTCCACGTCAATGCCTGGGGGCTGCCGTTCTCCGCGGCGCTGGTCGGGGCGAAACTGGTGCTGCCGGGTCCAGCGCTCGACGGCGCGTCCCTGTCGGCGTTGTTCGACCAGGAAGGCGTGACGGTGTCGGCCGGCGTGCCCACGGTCTGGCTCGGCCTGGCCGACCATATGCGTCGCACGGGCAAGCGCTGCAACAGCCTGGAGCGTGTCATCGTGGGCGGCGCGGCATGCCCGCCGCAACTGGCCAAGGCGCTGGGCGAACTGGGCATCAAGTCGGTACACGCCTGGGGCATGACCGAGCTGTCGCCGGTTGGCACCGTGTTTTCGCCCTCGCAGGGCTTCGCGCAAAAGCCGGAGCAGGAGCGCGCGCAGCTCGAGGCCAAGCAAGGCAGGGTCGTGCCGGGTGTCGAGATGAAGATCGTCGATGCCGATGGTGCCGAGTTGCCGCGGGACGGACGCTCGGCGGGCGACCTGATGGTGCGCGGCCATTGGGTCGTGGAGCGCTACTTCGGCATGGAGGAAACCTGCCTGGAGAATGATGGCTGGTTCGCCACCGGCGATGTCGCCACGATCGACGCCGACGGCTATATGCAGATCACGGATCGCAGCAAGGATGTGATCAAATCCGGCGGCGAATGGATCTCCTCGATCGAACTGGAAGGCATTGCCGTTGCGCATCCGGAGATCGAACTGGCGGCCTGTATCGCCTGTGCTCATCCCAAGTGGGACGAACGACCCCTGCTGGTCGCGGTAAGGCGCGCCGGCAGCACGCTCGATGCGCAACAACTACTGGCCTTCTATGAAGGCAAGGTGGCCAAGTGGTGGATCCCGGACGATGTGATGTTCGTGCCGGAACTGCCGCTGACCGCGACCGGCAAGCTGCATAAGCTGATGCTCAGGCAGCGTTTCGGCACCCATTACAGCGGTGCCGCCGCCTAGCCGGGCCGCTCAGGCCATGCCGCGGTACGCCTTGGGGGTGCTGCCGGTCCAGTGCCGGAAGGCGCGGTGGAACGCGGTCGGGTTGTCAAAGCCGACGTCATAAGCGATTGCCGCGATGGCGTCGGGCGAACGCGTGAGCCGCTGGATCGCGATATCGCGCCGCACGTCGTCCTTGATCGCTTGGAACGTCGTGCCTTCGTCCGCAAGCCGGCGGCAAAGCGTGCGCACGGAATAGTGCAGGTCCTGGGCAACCACTTCCAGCGTCGGCATGGCGGGAAGGCGATCGGCGAGGAATTGCCTGACCCGGTGGCAAACCATCTGGTCGGCAAAGGAGACGAAGATCCAGTCTTCCGGAGCGCGCGCCAGGAATCTCTGCAGGTCGGCCTTGCGTTGCCGCACAGGCATATCAAGGTAAGCCGCCTCGAAGCGCATGCGTGTCTGCGCGCTACCGAACTGAACCGGCCCCGGGAAGAGAAAGAGGTAGTCCGTTGCGTGCGCGGGACGCGCAAAATCGAACTCCGCCGCGATCAGCGGGATCCGCTTCCCAACCAGCCATGAGGCAATGCCGTGCACCAGCTTCATGATAAGTTCGCGGCCGAGTTCGGTCACGCTGGGGCCCGCCGGATCCGCCACCATGGCAACCCAACCGCCTTCGCCGTCGCGGCCCGAATCCAGCCGGAAATCATCCAGGATCAGGTGGAAGAACTGGCCGAACCGGTGCAGCGCGACCTCCAGCCGCGGGGCGTCAAGCAGGCTCAGGCACAGGTATTTCAGCGTGCCGTTGCGCAAGGGGCGGCTGAAGATGCCCGGCATTTCGTCGTCCAGTTCGGTCGCGAGCAGGCGGTAGAGCGTGGAGAACTGCTCCTCGGTCACGCGGGAGCCAGGGCGGCGCAGCAAGCCGTGGGGGATGCCGGAGCACTCCGCCAGCCGCTCAATGGCGGCGGGATCGGCGCCCGACAGGAAGCCGTTGACCAGCGAAATGGGAACCGTGCCAGAAATATGACTCAAGGGTACGTCGACGTGCGGACCGCAACGTCATTTCCGGTGTGATCAGGGGGTACTGATTTTGTCATAAGCTGGACTGGCCCGTCACTTTTTTGGCTTTCCGGCGACGAGCGCGTTGTCACAGTAAGGGAGCAAGGCAAGCAGCAGCGCCCCTGGAGTGCAGTTGGCTTATGCTGCCAGTGATCTTCGTACGGTGCCGCTTGCCGCTTGCGCTGGATCAAGCCGTGCCGCCGTTTCGCCACTACTGTGAAGGTAGGCTGTCATGCCGGAGCTGACCCGCCTAAGGTGCTCGTTGCAGCGCTCCATAGTGGCTCCGCCGCGATGCGCAAGCGCAGCAGCAGAGTGCGAACGTGGATGAGATTGACCGTACGCCACGCCAAAATGCGCGCAGTGAGTTTGCTGCACCATCCATAAATACCCGCAAGGAGTAGCCATGACCGCTGAAGCTGTGAAGAAGCTATGGGAGGAGTTCGACGATCTCGCATCCAAAAGCGAGAATGAGGATATTCAATTTCTAATCAGAGCGATAAAACTGCACGCGGAAGTGATGAACTCGCATTTCAGCGCTCTCGAGGCGATTGCGAGTAAATCGGCCAAGCATCCAACGAAGTAAATCGGGCGCTCGGACCTGTGGTCCGAGCGCCTTCGATTTCGGGGCAATATCACTACCCCGCCGCGAAGGAGCTGCACATGGTCAACGACACATCACACGTTCTCTGGTTCGAGGAACTGCGACGCACCGACGTTGCGCGCGTCGGCGGCAAGAACGCGTCACTTGGCGAGATGGTGGCCAAGCTCGCGAGCCGAGGCGTCAATGTCCCACCGGGCTTTGCACTCACAGCCGACGCTTACTGGCGCTTCATCGACGCGAACGGGTTGCAACAGACGATCTCCTTGGTGCTCCGCGAATTCGGTGACGCCAAGCTTCCCCTGGCCGAGGCGGGGCTGACTATCCGCCGGGCCATGCTTCGCGGCGAATGGCCAAAGGAGACCGCCGAAGCTATTCGGCTCGCTTACGAGGAGTTGAACCGGCGAGCGGGACGGGTCAACATGGACGTCGCAGTGCGATCAAGCGCGACAGCCGAAGATCTGCCGGACGCGAGCTTCGCCGGGCAGCAGGAAACTTATCTCAACATCCGGGGCGAGCGTGCGTTGCTTGATGCCTGCCGGCGCTGTTACGCGTCGCTTTTCACAGACCGGGCGATCAGCTACCGCCAGGCGAAGGGCTTCGATCATCTCAAGGTCGCACTGTCGGTCGGTGTGCAATGTATGGTGCGATCTGACCTTGGTGGTGCCGGTGTCATGTTCTCCATCGACACGGAGACCGGCTTTGACAAGTCTGTCCTGATCAACGCGGCCTGGGGACTCGGCGAGAACGTGGTTCAGGGTGCGGTCGATCCCGACGAATATGAGGTATTCAAACCGCTTCTGTCGGAGCTATCGTTATCGCCTATCGTCGGGAAGAAGCTAGGCGATAAAGGTCTCAAGATGATCTACACAAACGAGAGTGACCGCCCGACAAAGAACGTCCCGACATCGAAAGCGGAGCGCGCGGCCTTCGTTCTGAGTGACCAGGAGATCCTGACCTTGTCGCGATGGGCCTGTGTGATCGAGCAGCACTACGGCCAGCCGATGGATATCGAATGGGCAAAAGATGGCCAATCCAATGAGGTGTTCATCGTGCAGGCCCGGCCGGAAACGGTCGAGTCGCGTCGCGAAGCCAGCGCAGTCAAGACCTGGCGCATCAAGAAGGCAGGCCGCATGCTCGTATCCGGTGTAAGCATCGGCGAAGCCATAGCGACTGGCAAGGTCTGTTTCATCGAAAGCCCACGTGACATGGGGCGCTTCGTCGACGGCGCCATCCTCGTCACTCAGACCACGGACCCCGATTGGGTGCCTGTCATGAGGCGCGCCGCGGCCATCGTCACCGACGAGGGCGGCCGCACATCACACGCCGCGATTGTCAGCCGCGAACTTGGCCTTCCGGCCATCGTCGGCGCAGGCAATGCGACCCATCTGCTGCACGACGAACAGGTAGTGACTGTGTCCTGCGCAGACGGCCGCGAAGGATTCGTCTACGAAGGCATCGCCGACTTTGAGGTCGAGGAGATCGATTTCGACAATATCCCGACGACGCGCACCAAGGTCATGCTGAACCTCGCCAATCCGGCAGCAGCGTTTCGCTGGTGGCGGATCCCGGCGGATGGCGTCGGGCTCGCACGAATGGAATTCGTAGTGAGCAACCATATAAGGATCCATCCAATGGCACTCGTGCGCTACGACGCGCTCAGGGACGAGGAGGCAAAGCGGACCATCTCGGCGTTGACGGCGGGGTACGAAGACCGGACGGAGTATTTCGTCGATCGTCTCGCACGAGGGTTGGGACGAATCGCTGCTGTCCAGTACCCCCATCCTGTTGTCGTTCGCATGAGCGACTTCAAGACCAACGAATACGCCCATCTGATCGGCGGGGCGGAGTTTGAGCCGAAGGAGGAGAACCCCATGCTCGGATTCCGGGGTGCCTCGCGGTACTACTCTCCCCGCTACCGGGAGGGCTTCGCGCTCGAATGCCGGGCCATTTGCCGTCTGCGCAACGAGATGGGCTTCAGCAATGTCATCGTCATGATTCCGTTCTGCCGCTCAACAAAAGAGGCGGACCGCGTGCTGGAGGTTCTGGCCGAAAACGGTATCCGGCGCGGCGAAGCGGGCCTTAAGATCTACGTAATGTGCGAAATCCCGTCGAACGTGATTCTGGCGAAGGCCTTCGCGCACCGCTTCGACGGCTTTTCGATTGGCAGCAACGATCTGACGCAGCTGACACTGGGCGTTGACCGCGACTCAGCCGACCTTGCGGGACTTTTCGATGAGCAGGACGATGCTGTCAAGTGGATGATCCAGAGCGTCATCACGGAGGCGCACAAGGCCGGCGCCGAAGTCGGTTTGTGCGGACAGGCGCCGAGCGACCACCCTGAGTTTGCCGTCTTCCTTGTCGAATGCGGCATTGATTCCATGTCAGTGAGTCCCGACAGCTTCATCGCGGTCAAGCGCCGCGTGGCCGCTGCGGAGGAGGCCGCGCTGAAGGCCCCGGTTATATAGGCGCCGCTGTGAGGTAAAACTGTTCTTTCACGTGCTGAAACACGGCTGCCGGGTCAAAGCGCTGCAACTGGCGTCAATAGAGCGTCTCGAACACGTGCTGGCATTGTTCATGGTGGTGGCCTGGCGCATCGCTCGGTTGATGCGACTGGGTCGAGCTCATTGCGATATAGACCATGGCCTCGGACACATCAGGACGCCACCCAGAACATCCGAACCGGTCGAATATTGGAGCGTAGGCTACCCCATTCCGAGCCCTGGGCGAGTTCGGTCGCCATAGCAGAGAGGGCTCAGTTCCAAATGGGATCTTCCTTCTGCATCTTTTCCTTGGTCTTCATCTCCCAGTAGGCGCCGATCTGACGTTCTGTTACGTAGCCCCGCTTCCTGACATCGATCTGGTTAAAGTGCTTGTAAACCTGCGGCATACCCGCCTTGGCTTCTTCGCGGCTTAATTTGCCGTCATGGTTGATGTCGGCCGCCTTGAAATGTTCGGCAATGATGGCCTTGGCTTCCGCAGTGGTCGGCGGCGCAGTCGGAATCTGGTTCGATTCGGCTCCTGGTTGGGCACTCGCACCCGTAAAGGCAAGCGCCATCACAACGGTTAAACCAACTGCGGGCAATTTACGCACGATCATTTCCGTCTCCTCCAGCATTTTTAGCTCCGCATTGCCTTTTTACGAAAAATGCCGGGGCAAATGAAAATCCCCGCAAGCCAATGCTCACAGTGCATTCTAGGCACTCAAGGCCCGCTTACCAACACCTTTGTGCGACGGGTTGGGCGAGGTGACCTGTGGGACAAAGCGCCGCTGCAGCCAAGGCCGCTACCTATTCGACGCCCCCGAAAGCACCTCACAATCCTCGAAGTACGTGCTGCACCAGCAGACCGGACAGGACAAACATGGTCATACAGATGAGACCGTCCAGCACCTGCCAAGCCCTCGGCCGGGCGAACCACGGCGCCAGCCAGCGGGCGCCAAAGCCCAGAAGCCCGAACCAGAGCAGGCTGGCAAAACTGGCGCCAGCCACGAACCAGCCTCGCAGCGCCGCCGGTTGCTGGGCACCGATGCTGCCCACCAGCAGCACCGTATCCAGATAAACATGAGGATTGAGCAGCGTGAACGCCGCTGCCTGAGCCAACGCGCCCCCCCTGCTGAGCCCCTTCCCACCGTCGGGTGCTTTCAATGGATGAGCATGCCGAGCACGGCGCAGCGCCTGCCATCCATATACCGCCAGGAAGACGGCACCGGCCAGCGCCAGGACACGCGCGAGACCGGGGCGCTCCCCCAATGCCTGGGCCATGCCCATGACACCCGCTGCTATCAGCAACGCGTCCGCCGTGGCGCACAGCAGCACCACGCTGCCCACATGCTCACGACGCAGCCCCTGGCGCAGTACGAATGCATTCTGTGCGCCGATGGCCACAATGAGCCCCAGGCTCAGGGCCAGGCCTTGGAGGGAAACGGATAAGGCAAGCGAAGTGTTCATGCATCTAGCTTGCCTGCGTTAGCAAATGAAGACAAACTACCTTTTCTTAACTTACTTTAGTTTAACTAATCTGATGCTTGACTACTCCGCTCTGTCCGCCTTGGCTACCGTGGTTAGGGAGGGCAGCTTCGAGCGGGCAGCCCGCGCACTCCATGTGACGCCATCGGCAATTTCGCAGCGCGTTCGGCTGCTGGAGGAGCGCGTAGGCTGCGCGCTGGTGGTACGCGATCAGCCCTGCCGGGCCACGGAGACGGGCCGCCGGCTTTGCCAGCACATTGACCGTGTGCGGCTGCTCGAGCAGGAGTTGCAAGGGGCTCTACCAGCGCTTGCCCCCGAGGGCATGGCACGGGTAGCCCTACCCATTGCGGTCAATGCCGACAGCCTGGCCACCTGGGTCGCGCCGGCCATCGCCGCCTTCGCTGCAGAAAGTCCCGTGTTGATGGAGGTGGCGGTGGACGACCAGGACCACACCACAGAGTGGTTGCGCAGCGGCGCAGTGCTGGCCGCCGTAACAGCCACAGCCCGTCCTGCCGCTGGCTGCAACAGTCGTCCGCTCGGCTCCATGCGCTACCTGGCGGCCGCCAGCCCGGCTTTTATCCAACGCCATTTCGGCGATGGCGTGGGCGCTGGCAGCCTGGCGCTGGCGCCCAGCCTGATGTTCAACACCAAAGATGAGTTGCAGGCGCGGTGGGTGCGGCGTTTGTGCCATCGGCACGTGGAGCTTCCCCGGCACACGTTGCCTTCGTCCCACGCCTTTGTCACCACAGCATTGGCTGGCATGGGCTGGGGCTTGCATCCGGAGGCACTGATCGCCCCTCATCTTGAGGACGGCTCATTGGTCGAACTGGTGCCGGACACCCCGCTTGATGTACCGCTACACTGGCAGCATGCACGCGCAGCGTCAGGGTTGCTCGAAGGTTTGAATCGCGAGGTTCTCGCCGCCGCCCACGCCGCGCTGTTACCGCCCTGAGTGGCGCCGGGTCGGACGCGCGTTGTCTGATTCGGATGCATGCCTGCTTTCGGCTGAACTTTGCCGAATTGCAGGCGCACTGTCCTGGCCCGTAGCTAAGCAGATTGACCTGCACCACTGGACAACAGAATTGAGCTCATCCGAGCTGACAGGGTTGAGCGCAAGCCGTAACCCTTCAACTTGGTCTAACCAGACGTTACATCCGCCCTTCAGAACACCTCTGCAGTGAATTTTCCGACAGGTTCTCAGAACTTGTGGCGAATACCCGCGGCGACACCGAGCATATTGCTTTGGCCGCTGGCAAGTGTGTAGCTATTGCCCAGGGAAAGGCTGTTCGCGTAGGCAATCATCGCGGAATCCAGTCCCAGGCCCGCGTTCTTTGCATATGCCGTGGTCAAGTAGACATCAGTCCGCTTGGAGAGGGCGTAGTCGGCGATGAAAGCAACTTGCCACGGGTTCGGGGTCGATGTGTTCGCGAAGAAGCGCTTGACGTGGTCATAGTTGTATTCGAGCGTCAGGCCAAGCGCCGGCGTCACCTGGTAGTTGGCGCCGATCCAGTAGAGGTCGTCACGTTCAAGCAGGCCGCCATTCTGATCCTTGTTCTGACCCCAGCGGTAGCCGCCCATGATCTTTGCAGGGCCAAACGCATAGCTTCCCGCGATCGTCGCCTTCTTGAAATTTCCGCTCCCGAGGACAGCCGCGTTCAAGGGGTTCGACACAGTGGGGTTGAACTGGTCGTAAGCCACAGCCACGCCGACAGCGCCGGCAATGTAGGTTAAGGCCGCACCATAGGCGGTATCGCGACGGAACTGGCCCGGGACTTCACCATTACCCCCCAGAAGCGGACCATTGGCCACCGTCGTCGGCAATGCCAGGCCGGTACCGAAGGACCAGTGTGCCAGAGCGGTGACCGGGCCGAAGCGACCGGTGTACTTGATGGTATTGTCCTCGCGGAAGTTCGCGCCTGTCAGCATCACGATCGGTTCATACTGCGTGGCAAAGGCTGCGGGTACAAAGTTTGCGAGGCCTTCGAACATCGAAGTGTACTGACGGCCAAAGGTCAGTTGGCCAAACCGCGAGCTTTGCATGCCCACATAGGCTTGGCGACCGAACAAGCGGCCGCCCTGCTGCGACGTGCCGGTGTCCAGGTTAAAGCCGCTTTCCAAGACAAAAATGGAACTCAGCCCGTTACCGAGTTCTTCCACGCCGCGCAAGCCCCAACGCGATCCAGACAGGCCGCCAGAGTCCATTCGGTAGACATTGTTTGACGGGCCCGCATTGAATTTGTTGGCTGCATTGGGCACGGCGCCGACATGGCTAGCAAACTCGACGTTCATATCCGCCACACCATAAAGCGTCACGCCGCTCTGTGCGTGTGCGCCGCCGGTGCAGATTGCGCCCGCGGCGATGAGTGCACCATGAATCTTGCTCCGCTGGCTGAATAATCCCATTGCCTCTTCTCCTTTGGTTTATTTTTGCACCCCTGGCGTCCTCGTTGACCCGTCCCCCCTACTCCGCGCGGGACATCTTGTTCGATCGTCATCATGAGTTCGATCACAGCCAACGCGCTTCAGTCGCTTTCCTTTACCGATCAACGCCCTATTCCGGCCTCGGGTGCAGGCAATCATATCAGCCAGAAATCTTTCTTGTCGACATAAATAACATTGACCTGAAATGCGATGAACGCAGCGAGCGCGCGCAACTGGCCCTCGCGCGGCTATGAGGCGACCGCGCGGTCACTGCTGTGCTGAGTCGTTGGGAGGTTGCCGTGAGGTGGCGCGCATCGGCAGGTGCTTCGGCTCGTTCTCCCGCGTGCGCAGCAGGTGTTTGAGCAGCCGGTCTTGCCGGCGCCGAGGAGCCCGTGCCGTTCTGGGGAAGCCGAATCGGGCAAAGCCCTGTTCGGCACGCAGCGGCGCTTGAGACTCTGCTAAACCGCGCCGATTTCTTCCGGCGGGACGGCCGCAGCCTCACGGGAGCCATGCTCGCGAGCAGATATCGCGGCCTTCGCTGGTCGCTGTCTACTGGGAGGAAACTGGGGAGCCATGGCGGGCAGTCTTGCCCGCGCGAGCTTGGAAGGCCTACGCCGACACAGCGCTGCGGCCGGCAGCGCCGCCCTTGCCTTTCTGGACGCCGGATGACAGAGCACGGACGGCAGCTTCGCGGGAATTTCCGATGCGCTTGTGCGCGGTCTGCAAGACCGCTTCGATGTCCCGCTTGGTGACAGCGCGCTGCAGAGCACGCCAGGTCTTGAAGGAATTCTCCAGCGAGCCGGGATGGGATGCGAGTCCCAGCCGCACATAGCGCAGGACCCGCAGCGAGATCGAGTTCAGCACCTCCCCTACCAGCCGGTTGCTGGACAGATCTGCCATGGCCATGTTTGCCAGGAAGGTCACGCTGATATAGGCGTCTACCGATTCCTCGGCGGCCTTGCTGAACTGCGGAATGAACTGCTCGAACAACGCTTCCAGCGCGTCCGCGCGCTCTTCCATCAACTGCCTGAGCAGGATCTCGAACAGCGCGTCCCGCACGACGTAGATATCCCGCAGGTCCTGGGCATTGGGCTCAGTGACGATGGCGCCGCGCCGGGGACGGAACTCAATCAACCGCTCCCGCTCCAGGATGCGCAAGGCCTCGCGCACAGGAGCGCGGCTGACCGCCAGGACCTCGCTGATGTCTTTCTCCAGCAAGCGCTGGCCTGCGTGGATCACGTCGATCGTAATCAGGCCCGCCAGCCGTACCGCAATCTGGTCGGCTACGGATGCCGACCAGTCGCGTCCATGCATAAGCGCCTGCTCGACAGCCAGCGTGACCGGATTCTGCGGTGTTTGCGGTGCAAGCAGCGACTGCAATTCCGGCGTGTTGGTAGTCTTGAGCCTGCCCATGAATGGTAAGTCCTTCCGATGATTGGGGAACGGGTCGGGTGCTGCCCTTGGTCGGCACTCCACCGCCTGCAGCGCCCAAGATCTTACCTTACGTGGCGAATCGGGCAGATTGGGGATACTGGCGGAGCCAACTGGGCCATTGCCCCAGGCAGTTGCACGCGTCCCCAAGAAACAAGGGCCTGCACAGGACGACGTCCTTGCAGGCGCGCTACAGGCCCCCGGGACATCGGGCCACCGCTGGAACATTGGTGCCGCACGCCGGGGCAGAGATAGGGGAAGCAGAACCGGATTTCTATCCTTGGATTCAATCCACGGGCTTAACCAGCGCGTCTACTCGTCGGATCCGGGAAGCGCATCGATGTTCAGGTATTTGCGCACGATGTACCCGTCATTTTCCCACGCAATCAGATCGGTCAACAGCATCGCTGCCGTCGCATAGGAGAGCCGCTCGGCGAGCCAGCAGAATCCCATGCAGATCGCCGAGCCCATCCGATCAAGGTACGGACCATTGCCTGCTGACTGATCGTCCTTCATTGTGCTATCCCCCTCGCCCAAGGCTGCGGGCACGGCCCGCCGAACATGGAAGCTTGTCGCCTTGGCATCCAAAGCATGCGCGGCTCTTTCCGACTGCACTCCGGGAAAGGCGCAACGTCTTCATGATACGGCAGTCTATTTTTGTCGACAATATAAAAATCAAGTCCGCATTGGTTCTACAGGGGGTTGCGCAGAGCCGGTGGGGTTACTGAAGGTTGCTCGAAGGCCAAATCACCACGCGCCGTGTGGCTGGCAAGACTGAAGACGTGAGGCATCCGAATCTGGCAAAGAGTGCATCCGGACATGACATGGCCTGACGCGGCTGACGCCCTGTCAGGGTTATGCTCAGGTCGGTGCCGTCTGCCGACGCAATGTGCCGCGAGCAGCCCTGCTCTCCTTGGGGCTGCAGCCAAATTGCACGTGATACCAGCGCGAGAATCCGCTCGGCGCGGAAAAACCAAGCAGGGTCGCCACCTCCGTCAACGGACGATCGCTCTCGGTGACATGGCGTATGGCGAGTTCCGTACGGATGTCGTTAACGATCGACGAGAAGCTCTGCCCCTGTTCCGCCAGCCGGCGCTGGACCGTGCGGCACACCACGCCCAGGTGCTCCGCAACCTGTTCGATGCTGCAGCGCCCGCTGGGCAACAGCAGCAGGATCATGCGCCGCACATCTTCAAGCATTGTCGCCTGCTGCGACATGGCCGACGCGTCTATCAGCCGCTGCGCGTAACGCCCCATAGCCGGATCCGCGGACGGGTTGCGTGCATCGAGATCGGCCTTTGCGCAGATAATGCAGTTGAAGTCATAGTCGAATTCGACGCAAGGGCCGAAAAACCGCCGGTGCGTACTCAGGTCGCGCGGCGCGGGGTGCTCAAAGCACACACGCCGCGGCTCCCAGTCGGGCTTGTGGAGCTGACGGATCAACCGCACCATGACCCCGAGCGCCAGCTCAACCCTTTGACGCGTGGGCTGATGTGCACTGCCAGCCACTACCACCTCGCGAATAATGACCAGTCCATCGCACTCCTCAATCGCCAGCGACAGCGCACTGTTGAGCGACGCTTGATAGCGCATCAGCATGTGGAGCGACTCACGCAGCGTCGCCTGGTCGCGGATCAGCAGCCCTACCGCTCCAAGATTGGACAATAGGCGCGACTCGGCCATGCACAGTCCGAAACTCTCGTTGCCCGACATGGTTGCGGACGCCTGAAGCAGCCTTCCGACACGCTCGACCGGAATCATGATGTCCGGCTCGCACAGTACGCTCGGGCTCAACCCTGCGTCAAAGAGCATCCGCACCGGGTCCAGTCCGGCAGCTCGAGCGACCTCGCTGTAGTTGGTGAGGGCCGCGGCGCGGACAAGTGACGACATTAGAGTACTGAGTAGGACATTGACATGGAATGATAAATGCCTGTCATGTACTGTCAAGCGGGAGATACCCGCGACATCCAGACTCGCAATGATCGATCGGCCTAACCGACAATCGGAGACACGCTCATGATTCAACACCTCACGGCGGCACCCGCAGTGGTCCGCGCAACCTCTCTAGGCAACTCGATCCGGGTCGAGCCTATTACCTGCACGATCGGTGCGGAACTCAGCAACGTCAACCTGGGCGCGGCTGCCGAGGACGACCAACAGATGGCGGAGATTCGGGCGCTGCTCCTGAAGCATCGCGTGGTGTTCTTCCGCGACCAGGACATCACGCGCGCGCAGCACGTGGCCTTTGCGCGCCGCTTTGGTGAGCTGGAGGATCATCCAGTGGTAGGCAGCCATCCCGATTACCCAGGACTGGTTCAGATCTATAAGACCCCGGACAGCCCGCCAGAACGCAACGAGAATTCCTGGCATACCGATGCCACCTGGCGCGAAAAGCCTCCGATGGGCTGCGTGCTGCGCTGCGTCGAATGCCCGCCTGTGGGCGGTGACACGATGTGGGTCAACATGGTCGAGGCTTACAACCAGTTGCCCGAGGATATCAAGACGAAGATCGCCTCATTGCGCGCGCGCCACAGCATCGAGGCGAGCTTCGGTGCCGCGATGCCGATCGAAAAGCGCCTTGCGCTGAAGGCTCAGTACCCGGATGCCGAACACCCGGTTGTGCGCATCCATCCCGAAACCGGGGAGAAAGTGCTGTTCGTCAATGGGAGCTTTACGACGCACTTCACCAATTTCAATGTGCCGGCCAACGTGCGCTTCGGGTTGGACAAGGCGCCGGGTGCAGCCAATTTGCTTAGCTACCTGGTCAGCCAGGCCAACATCCCCGAATACCAAGTACGTTTTCGTTGGAAGAAGAACAGCGTCGCGTTCTGGGACAACCGTTCAACCCAGCACTACGCAGTGATGGATTACCCACCGTGCCACCGAAAGATGGAGCGTACCGCCATCATTGGTGACGCGCCTTACTGAAAGATCGACATGACCTCCACGGCACCGACCGTCCTCATCGTTCCTGGCCTGCGCGACCATGTGCCGGAACACTGGCAAACCCTGCTGGCGGCAACGCTGCCTCGCGTCGTCAGCGTCGCTCCGCTTGAGCAAGACAAGCTGAGTTGCGCTACCCGCGTCGACGCAATCGATCGCGCCTTGGCCACCATCGAGGGGCCAGTGATCATCGTGGCGCACAGCGCAGGCGCCATGATGGTAGCCCATTGGGCAGCCCGAGGCCCCACACGCGAGATCCTTGGCGCGCTGCTCGCGGCGCCCGCGGACCTTGAAACGGCCATGCCGGCAGGCTATCCGACGCTCGGCACGCTGAGCGACCACGGCTGGCTGCCGATCCCTCGCGGCACATTGCCGTTTCGGAGCATCGTTGCGGCAAGCAGCAACGATCCCCTGACGCGTCTCGATCGTGCCCGTGGCCTGGCGAAGGGGTGGGGCAGCCGCTTTGTCGAACTCGGCGAGGTCGGGCATCTGAATCCCGCGTCAGGCTATGGTGCGTGGCCGCAAGCCAAAGAGTTCATTCGCGAACTCGCGTGACCGAACCCACGGCGGAATGTCACCGGCCGGGAAAACAATGAGCGGGCCTGCGGGATTTGAAGACGGCAGCGCCCGCTAAAGATGATCAGCCAGACTCAACGACCGCGATCCGTCTGCTTAACTGACGGACGAGCCGGAACGACGATGCCGCAATCATTGGCCAATGACTGCGCAAAGGCCATCCAGACTGCAATGGCGAGTTTGCGCAGAATAGTCCTTTATTGATCTGGCTGGTAGTTAATGGACTTCAGCAGCGCGGCCTGTTGCTCGTATGCCTGCTTCAGGTCCGCCATCAACTCGTCCGACGTAGCGGCGCCCCCCTGCTCCATCCCCATGTCCTTGACGCGGTTCTGCACTGCGGCCTGCCTGAAGTACGCCAGTGTTATCTCGCGGATTTTCTCCTGGACTGCCGGAGCGACATCCGGGCGGGACCACACTGCGAACCACCCGGCTTGCGCCAGTTGCGGGTAACCGAGCTCCTTGAAAGTCGGTACATCCGGCAATTCGGCAATCCGGGTCGGATAGTTCAACGCAATCGCTTTGATCTTTCCCGCTTTTATCAGCGGCAAAGAGGTGGTCACCCCATCGAACATCAGGGGCACATGGCCACCCATCAGGTCGTTCAGCGCCGGAGGAGAGCCTTTGTAGCCCACATGCCGCATTGGCACATGCGTGAGCTGCCCCAGCAGTATGCCGGAGGTGTGGCCCTTCAATCCTGTAGCGTAGGAAGCGAAAACAAGGCCGTCCTTTTGCGACTTGCCATAGTCCACCAACTGCTTCAGGTTCAAGATGGGCACATCCTTGTTGGCAACCAGCACCAGCCCCGTGCGACTGATCTGGGCCAGGGGCTTCAGGTCCGTAAAAGGCTTGTAGTGGACCTTGTAGGCCAACGGCGCTTCGCTCACGACACCGCCCTGGATAACCAGGAAGGTATAGCCATCCTTGCCGTTGGACTGCAAATCGCTGATCGCCAGCGCACCGGCGGCACCCGCCTTGTTTTCTACGATGACGGGCTTGCTCAATTTTTGCCGCAGGCCTTGCGCAAGCAGCCGAGCCAACGCGTCCGCACTGCCGCCGGCAGGCCCCGCCACCACCAGACGGATCGGCTTGCTGGGCCAAGCCTCCTGGGCCTGGGCCACGGACATGCCCCCGGCGACACCAACACCGATTACCAAGGCGCAACCGCGCCACCCCAAGTGATTGGCCTGCTTCTTCATGTCTACCCCTTTTGATTTCGATTGCGATGCTTTGCGTGTTTAGAAAGGCTTGTTCGTCTATTCTCGGACCGCACCGGGCCAACCGGCTTGACCGTTCACGACAAGTTATTACCAACTCGCGCAAGCAAAGGGAAAACCCTGCTCAGATCTCCAGAGCGTGCAGGCGGGCCCCGACCAGGGCTCCGCTGCGCCTGCGGATGACTGTCATAAATAGCCAAGTTCAAGGCATGCAAGGTAAAGCGGGAAGTAGCGCCATCCTAGATGATCCGATGCAAGAAGTCATAAGGAGACAAAAATTGAACATGTCTACGAGTAACGCAATGCCGGCTGGGCCGGCAGCGGCTACCACTGGTGCGCGCCCCTACGCGTGGGTGGTATTTGCATTGATGTTCTGCCTGTTACTGTCTGACTACATGTCGCGGCAGGCGATCAATGCCTTGTTTCCGCTCTTGAAAGTGCAGTGGCAGATTTCCGATACACAGCTCGGCTCGATCAGCAGCGTGGTGCCGTTGATGGTCGGTGTGCTGACCCTGCCGTTCTCCATCATCGCGGACCGTTGGGGGCGCGTCAAAAGCATTGCACTAATGGTTGCCGTGTGGAGTGTTGCCACGCTCGGGTGCGCCATTGCCAGCACCTATCACGAGATGTTCGTTGCGCGTTTGTTCGTTGGCGTCGGCGAGGCTGCCTATGGAAGTGTCGGATTCGCTATGCTCGTGAGCGTCTTCCCAAGGCACATGCGGTCTACCATTGCCGGCGGCTTCACGTCTGCCGCTGCCTTTGGGTCCGTGCTCGGTGTTTCGCTTTCCGGGATCATTGCGACGCACTTTGGATGGCGATGGTCGATGGGCCTGATGGCGATCGTCGGTTTTGTGCTGGTGATCATTTATTTCTTCGTGGTCACCGAGAAAAGAATCGCAAGTGCGCAACCGGACAATGCAAAGGGAACTCCGGTCCACGGGCATGTGAAACTGACACCGCGCGCGTTTTTCTCTGGCCTGTTTCCGTCCCGTTCCGTCTTTTGTGCCTACCTCGGTTGCGCCCTGCAGATATTCGTTCAAGGCACTCTGTTCGTGTGGCTGCCCAGCTACCTGAATCGCTACTGGGGCATGCCTGTCAGCGAAGCAGCCACACTGGCGGCCGGCCTGGTCCTTGTCAGCGGCCTTGGCCAACTCATATGCGGTGTGATGACCGATCGGATCAGCGGGGATTCGTCGCTCAAGAGGTGGAACATGGCCATCGGCTATTGCCTCGTGTTAGGCGTTCTGCTGGCGATCGCGCTCCGCTTGCCACAGGGTAATCTGCAACTCGCGCTCCTTGCGCCCGGGGTGTTCTTCCTTGCCAGCTCGTTCGGCACATGTAGCGCGATCATCGCCGGGGCCACGCCGCCAGCCATTCACGGCTCGGCATTTGCCACTCTGACGCTGTTTAACAACATACTGGGCCTCGCAGCAGGCCCCTTTATCACCGGCATGGTAGCGGATGCGGTTGGTCTTCAAGTTGCCTTGCGCTGGCTACCGTTCGCGGCAATTCTGCCCTTCGCCGTGTTCCTCATCGGCAGATGGTGTTACCTCGCGGAATCGCGACGCGGCTGAGCGCGCTGCTGAGTCTACGTTGCTCGGCCATTGTGAGCCTCGGTTCCAAGTTGCACAAAGGCTCGTACCGCCGGGGATACTTCCCGACGCCTATACGCTAGCGCCAGGTGCACTGAGAATTTAAAGTCGGCGATCTGTGTGTAGAAAATGCCTGGCTGGGAGAAATTCTGCATTGACTCAGGCACGATGGCCACTCCGTATCCCGCGGACGCGAGGCAGATTGCGGAGATGAAATCCTGGACGCGATATTCCAGATGAGGCGTGAACCCACCGGCTTTGCCCAGGGCGGTTAGCGCATCCCCGAAGCCTTCCTCGTCTGCAAACTGCGGAACGATGAAGGATTGATCTGCCAGTGCGCGCGCTGAAACAGTCCCTCGCCTTGCAAGGGGATGGCTTGCTGTCATTGCAGCCAGTAGACGTTCAGTCTGCAAGACTTTCGTGATCACACCCGCCGGATAAAGTCGTCTTGGCCTGACAATTCCCACATCAATCTGGCCTTCGCTGAGCGCTTCGAGCTGCCTTGGCGTTTCCATTGGCACGACTTCGATCCGGACCATCTCGTGTGATTTCCGGAACTCGCTCAGCATCATGGACAAAAGACCGCTGCTTACGCCAGATGCCACGTAGCCGACCCGGATGACGCCAGCCAGCCCTCGGGCAGCCAGGCGTCCCACCTGGTCGGCTCGCTCAATGTGCCGCAACGCAGCGACAGCCTCGGCATGGAACAGGCGCCCCGCGTCGGTAAGTGACACCGGCTTCCTTTTGTTGCGGTTCAAGAGCGTGACCCCCAAATCCTGCTCAAGGCGTTGGATCTGGGTGCTGAGCCCCGATTGTGCGACACCCAGGCGATCTGCCGCCTTCGCAAAGTGAAGCTCTTCCGCCACGGCAAGGAAGCTCTGCAACTGGCGAACGTCAATCATGTTTTTAATCTCAAATTCGGAACAAAGATTACTGTTTTCTATCTGGATCATATCAAAGAATCCAGATGAAATAGCGTCATACAACACCCCGGAGAACGATCGATGAATGCCCCGCTTCCTGCGGCCGTGCTTGCCAGCAATGACGAGTCCCGCTTCCAGTTTTCTGCCCACCCAGATCACCATCGCATCCTGCATGTGACCGTTGAGCGCAATGCCCTTCTTGCGTTCCTGCATGACGCACGCAAGGTCGATGTCCAGAACCTCGAGTATGTCCCCTTCATGCGCTACGGGCTCGCGGATGTACTCGCGAAGCATGTCGGCGAAGACTTCGCGACAACCATCAACCGCATTGTGAAGGACCGGCAGCACGGTGGCTTTACGGTGGGCCTCCAGGGACTGACGACGGACGCCGACGATTTCGTTCGCTTCGGGACTGCCATTGGGCACCTGTTGGGCCCGGGCAACCACGATGCGATGTCGGGCACTTACTATGCTCGCTTCGCGGTCAAGCACACGGACGATAGCGACTCCTATCTGCGCCAGGCCTATCGACTCTTCACGATGCACACCGATGGCACCTTCGTCACCGAAGCGACGGACTGGCTGTTGATGATGAAGTTCGCGGAACAGAATGCAAGTGGAGGCGAGTCCCGATTCCTGCATCTGGACGATTGGCAAGAGCGTGACCGGTTTGTCAGTCACCGTCTCGGGACGCAGCCTTTCCTCTACAAGGCGCCTGGCTCCAAGAATGTCAGCGATAGGGTCGAACGCCCGCTCTTCTTCCAGAACGCGTTTGGGCTGTCGATGTCATTCATCGATCAATTTGTACAGCCTCGCAATCGCGAGGAGGCTACATTTCTCAACGACCTGTCGACGTCCATGGAGGCTTCGCCGGGAACAAAGGAAGTTTCGCTGCCCGTCGGCGATCTGGTTGTCCTGAACAACTACTTCTACCTCCACGGGCGTGCGCCGTTCGAGAAAAATGAGGGGCTGTTCCGTGAGCTGATGCGCCAGCGAGGCACGTTCGCCTAATCATCAATGTGATCCGGCGTGGCTGATAGTGACAGCGGTTGGGCCTGATTGACGCTTCAAATCAACATGACATCTCAAACAGAAGTTGCAGATATCCAGGCCGTTCCGAGCGCTGGAATGCCCGCCAAGCCGGCATATGGGGCCAACAGTCAGATTCATCGACGACTGCGACCAATCCTCTCGCTGGCCGATTTTGAAGTCGCGGCAAAGAGGGCGCTTCCGCGCCCGATCTTTGGCTATATTGCCGGCGCCGCGGAAGATGGAAAGTCGCTTGCTGCGAACAGGACGGCATTCGACGAGGTCAGGTTTCGTCCCAAAGTCCTTGTCGACGTGTCGGGAAGGTCGCAAGCGACTGAGATCTTTGGGCAACGTTACGCTTCCCCCTTCGGCGTGGCGCCCGTTGGAATCAGTGCGATCGCCGCTTACCGCGGCGATGTGGTTCTCGCGCAAACGGCGCGGGAAGAGCGGATACCCGCAATCATGAGCGGCACGTCCCTGATTCCGATGGAAGACGTTCACGCAGCCGCGCCAGGCACCTGGTTTCAGGCATACCTGCCGGGTGACACCGCACGCAGGGACGCCCTGATTGAGCGGATTGAAGCGGCCGGATTCGCCACGCTTGTCCTTACGGTTGATATTCCCGTTTGGGCCAACCGGGAGAATAACGTCCGCACTGGCTTCTCTTTGCCTTTGCGACCATCTGTGCGCTTGGCGCTCGATGGAGTGTCTCGGCCGCGTTGGCTGGCCGGGACGTTCGCCAGAACGCTCATTTCTAGCGGAATGCCGCATTTCGAGAATTCTTTTGCGTCTCGCGGCGCGCCGATCCTGTCGGCCTCCGCGATTCGCGATACGACGGGGCGCGATCACCTGAGCTGGACGGATATCGAGCGAATCCGGCAAAGATGGCGCGGCAACTTGGTCATAAAGGGCATTTTGCATACGTCCGACGCCAAGCGCGCTGTCGCCTTGGGCGCAGACGGCATCATTGTCTCGAATCACGGCGGGCGCCAACTGGATGGTGCCGTGGAACCGCTTGCTGTATTGCCGGAGATTTGTGAGGCAGTCGCGCACAAGACAACCGTCATGATGGACAGCGGTATCCGGCGAGGCGGTGATGTTCTGAAAGCGTTGGCATCAGGAGCCCGCTTTGTCTTCCTGGGGCGACCCTTTATCTACGCGGCGGCCGTTGGGGGAGCCGAAGGCGTTCGCCACGCCATCACGCTCTTGCGTGATGAGGTCGATCGAAACATGGCCATGCTTGGTGCGAAGACCATCGCAGACGTAAACGATTCCGTCATCGTCTAGGACCACAGAACAGCCTGGATTGCGTCAGGCAGGATGTCCGGTCTACCGACCGGCATCCGGCAAGGTCTGCCTCCGGCTTTGGCTAGCTCTACGATTCGTTGGCTAACCTCGGGAGGGTAAGGCTGCTTGCCTTTTGGATCATGACCGACGCCTTTATCGAGAGATGTCAGGAGTCCGGTCGATGGGGGGGAACTTCAACCTCAGCTTGAGTCAGTCCCAGAGAAAATGCCGGACGACTCATATAGCATTGATGCCCCCCTCAGGCTTTAGGCCGGCTTGCGCAGGAATCCCTGATTGCCACCGTTACGGTTGGGCGCGAACCCATTGGCCTGAAGCGTCTCTTCCGCCGTGTCGTAGAAGACCCCGATCTGCATGATCTCTCGTGCCTGTTTCGCTGTCGCGATGGGGCGACCAAATTCGCCGGCGATACGCACCAATTGCTTGATCTGCTCGACGGAGGACATCTTTCCCGTGCGGGTCTGGTTCCAGAGTACATCCTCGATGCCGCACCGCACATGCAGGCCCAAAGCAATACCGATCATATTCACGGGCAGCACGTTCAGCACCGAACTCTCCACCGTTATCACCGCTCCGTCGGGCGCGGCACGCAGGAAGTTAGCCAGGTTGTAGATGTTCGCTTGGTCCATGCCGCCGCTGATCGCCACCCAGTTCATCACCAGGGGCCCCTTGTAGACGCCGCGGCGAATCATCCGCTCAATGGTTTCAAAGCTGTTGATGTTGTAGCACTGGAACTCACTCTGGATGCCGGCGGCCGTCAGGCGCCGGATATGCTCCTCGACCCAGCTGGGGTTCGAGGGCACGATCATGTCCTTGTAGGTCGCATAGAGGTGCGGGAATCCCCGGGAAACTCCCTTGAAGTCATCCAGGCCAGCATGCTCTGTCACATTCATCTGCGTGGTGTTGACGGTCACCGTCACCTGGTCGGGCTTCGGATCGAGTTCGGCCAGCATATGCCGCGTGTCGTCGGAGAGCCATTTCGCCGCGGAGCCATCGTCCTCGGGCGCAAAGCTGATCGAGCCACCCACCTGGATGACCATCTCGGGCACGGCCTTGCGCACCCCGGCGATCAGCTCATTGAACATGGACAGGCGCTTGCTGCCCTTGCCATCGGGTTCACGCACATGCAGATGCAGCACGGTGGCGCCAGCTTCGTAGCAATCCACCGCCTTCTGGATCTGCTCCTCCATCGTGACAGGGATATCTTCCGGGAAGTCCGAGGGAATCCAGCCCGGCGCATAGGGAGCGGCCGTGATGATCAGAGGCTGCTGGTTCTCGGGATACAGGTGGCCGTCAAGGAAGTTCATGATGATGGATCTCCAAGTTGATGTGAGAATATTGAGAATGTCGAAAGCGGTGGATGTCCAAGTGTCGGGGACGACGAGTGAATCATCCGGCCTCGCACCACTTCCCGCTTTACATTGGATGTCTCGAATTTAACTATTCATGACAACAACGCACCCCTGTCCGTTGAGCCACCGTCAAGGCGTAACCAGTGGGTTCAAGCCAAGCTGAGTCATTCAGAACTGAAGGGTGGAGGTCGCCGGCAGACGATCGGAAGCCATGCGTGCATTCCAGGCGGCGGTGGCATTCATACCGGCAGCGGGTCCTGGGCAACCTGACCCGACTGCCAAATCACTGGGTTTCGTTCTCAAGGCCAGACCGGCCCGACTGCTCGCGTTTCCCAGGAAGGGGAACACTCAAATCACGAAAATGGACGAGCCCGTGGTCTTTCGAGCCTCCAGGTCCCGATGTGCCTGCTCGGCGTCCTCCAAGGCATAACGCTGATTGATCTCGATGCAGATGCGGCCTGCCGCCACGTGACCGAATAGCTCATCGACCAGTTCCGCCTTTTCGGCCGGATCGGCAATGTAATCGGCCAGGCCCGGGCGGGTCAGGTACAGCGAGCCCTTGCGGGCGAGAATTTGCGGATCGAACGGCGGAATCGTGCCGGAGGCGGTACCGACGCAGACCATCAGCCCGCGGCGCTTGAGGGAGTCCAGCGAGGACATGAAGGTGGCCTTGCCCACACTGTCGAAGACCACGGACACACCCACTCCGTCCGTCAGTTCCCGCACACGCTTGGCCACATCCTCATGGCTGTAGTTGATCGTGTGATCACAGCCGTGGGCGCGCGCCACTTCGGCCTTGGCATCGGTCGAAACCGTGCCAATCACCGTCAGCCCGAGCAATTTGGCCCATTGCGAAACGATCAGGCCAACACCGCCTGCTGCGGCATGCAGCAGCACCGCGTCGCCCGCCTTGAAAGGGTAGATTCGGCGCACCAGGTAAGCGGCGGACAAGCCCCGCATGGTCATGGCCGCCGCAGCTTCGCAACTGATGGCCTCCGGCAGCTTGATCAGTAGTGCGGCAGAAATCAGCCGCTCGGTGCTGTAGGCACCCAGCGTGTTGATAAAGCCCGTGTAAGTCACGCGGTCGCCGACCGCCAATTGGGTCACGCCGGCACCGACGGCCTCGACCACGCCGGCCGCCTCGTTGCCAAGGCCGCTGGGCAGCGGAACCTTGTAAGTACCACCGCGGAAGTAGGTGTCGGCAAAATTCAGGCCCACGGCTACATGGCGGACGCGGACCTCCCCCGGTCCCGGGTCACCAACGCCAACGTCCTCAAGACGAAGGACATCGGGCCCACCCGTTTCGTAGAATTTAACGACTTTCGCCATGTTGTCTCCTGTTCTGTATCAAAGATCACAGTTCGCCTGCAGCTTGCCAGCCCTTGCTTCACGCTTGATCTGGCCAAAGAACGAATCAATATGGTGGCACGGTTGGTCAGGCTGCAGAAAATTTGCCAAAGGCAGCGTGAGAAAGCCGACTGTGGCCTCTCCCCGGGTAGCAGTGATGCTCGAGCGGGAACCGCTTGGATTGATGCTGCGCTCAGCACAAAAACGTCGTCCAGAAGGTACATTTGTATCTCCTTTAACCGGCTTAAGCGGCTTAACCGGTTGATATCAGAGTGTCCTTCGCGACGATTGAATCATCTGGCCTGGCGCCACTTCGCGCTTTACCTTGCACGCCTTGAACTTGCCTTTTTATGACAATAATCCGCTGGCTGAACGGTGGGAGAGGCTGGACTTAGCCCAGCTTGGCCGCCACCGCTTGCTGCATGACGTGAACCAGCTCACTGCCTGGAACGGCGCCAGTGACCGGCCACTGCCCATTGAAGACGAGATGAGGAACCCCTGTTCCATGGTCAGCTTCCATGGAAGGCTGAAGTTGGGAGGACGCACTGCCGTCCCAACTGAACCCAGACGCTTGAGCCAAGGCCTGCAGTGTCTCTGTTGAACCGATGTCTTGCCCTTGGGAGAAGAATGCGCGGTAGATGGACTCCACCAACTGGTACATGGCCACCGGCGCCAGTTTGGACTGGGCCGCATTGACCAAGGCACATGCCAGCGCCGAATTCGGAAAGGTCGCAATGTTCTCGAAGTTCAACGATAGATCGACCGATTCGGCCACAGCGCGAATCTGTGCGCGGCGCATCGCCACGGCCCGTTGGCTACCAAGCCGTGCTTCATAGAATGCTTGGTACGGAATGCCTTGCGCGGGGATCTGCGGCAGTAAGGCATGGGCATGCCATATCGTCTCCAGCACCAATCCAGGATGCTTCTGTCGAAGGCTCTCCCATGCCGAATGCAGATTTCGCAACCCAATCCAGCACCAGGGGCAAATCAGGTCAAGGTAAAAATCAACGCGCAGAGTTTGCGACGATGTCGGGGCGGAGACCGCACCCGCGAGTTCAGAGCAATTCACGCTGCAGTTCCTTAGGGATGGTGTTCAAAACTCGCCGCAGACCGGGCGCTCATGGCGGGGTTTTCCAGCGACAATAAGTGCATGAAACAAACTGACCTTGGCCTGGACCTGAGCAACCGCCGCACGCGCAAGCGCGTGTTTCTCGATGAGATGGAGCGCGCGGTACCTTGGGATGAGTTTCTGACGCTGATTGCGCCGCACGCCCCGACCAAGGCAACGGGCCGCCGGCCGTTTCCCCTCGCAGCGATGCTGCGTATTCACCTGATGCAGCAATGGTTTGGTCTGAGCGATGTGGCGATGGAAGAAGCGTTGTATGACACGCCGCTGTACCGCGAATTCGCTGGCCTGGGCGGCATGAGCCGCCTGCCTGACCGCGTTAGCATCCTGCGCTTTCGGCATCTGCTCGAACGACACCAGCTTGCCGAGCAGTTTCTCAACACGGTCAACGAGCAACTCAATGCCAAAGGCTTCCTGCTCAGGGAAGGCACGGTGGTCGATGCCACGTTGATTGCCGCGCCGAGTTCCACGAAGAACAAG